>JANNFV010000194.1:0-6282 GCA_031380285.1 Hyphomicrobiales bacterium
GCCTTGCCGGGTATCACGCCGTGATTTCGGAACCAAGCCCGATCCGCGTGATCTGGCCCAGCATCAGGCTCTTCATGTCGGCGGGAAAGGCGGTCAGCGCAAAGCGGAGAGAGGCGCTGGCGACCATTTTGCCATCGACCCGGATCTTGGCCTTGGTCGCGGCATAACCCGAACCCTCCTGGTCAAACCGCGCCTCGACGGAGAGTTCCTGCCCTGGCGTCACGAAATGCCGGAAGCGGGCCTCATCGACACCCATCAGGAACGGCATATGCGAAAGGCGGTTGAGCGCCAGCAGCAGATAGCCCGAGGCCTGCGCCATGGTTTCCGTCAGCAGCACGCCCGGCACCAGCGGATGACCGGGGAAATGCCCCTCGAAGACCGGGCTTTCCATGGGAACCTTCGCCGTGGCAACGATCATCCGGCCATCGCGGTCGAAGCTCGCGACGCTGTCGATCATTTCGAAATATTCAAGGCGCATGGAGGCTGACTACGCCGCCTTGGCGGCCACCAGTTCGTCGATCCGGGCGCAGAGATTCTTCAGAACGAAGTAGTTCTCGGCGGGGGTCTTGCCCTCGTTGACCTCCTGCGTCCACTGTTCCAGCGGCATCTTGATGCCGAACTTCTTGTCCACCGCGAAGGCGATGTCGAGGAACGCCAGGCTGTCGATGCCCAGATCGTTGATGGCATGGCTCTCGGGCGTGATGGTGTCGCGGGCGATATCGGCGGTTTCGGCGATGATTTCGGCGACGGTGTCATACGTGGACATCGTGCTCTCCTTCAGATCAAAAATGTCGGGCGTCATGAATGACGGAAGGCGGGTCTATACAAGACCGCTCCGGTTTGTCCAATGGCTGGCCCGTTCAAAACCAGGACAATCGCCTCAAGTTAACTTCGATGCGCGGATTCTTGTCATTCCCGGCCGGAGCGAAGCGGAGGGGAAGGGCATCCAGTCTTGCTATGGTTTCAACCCGACTGACCGTAGCTCTGGATCCCCTTCCCGAGGGCCAAGAGGCCCTCGCCGGGGATGACATCGTGCTCTTCAGATAAAGGTCTTAACCTCAAGCGATTGCCCTGCGCTCAAAACAGTGGTTTCAGTTGCACGCCGGGAATCCGGAAGGGACCGATGGCCATGCGTCCCCCATCGAAGACCAGCGGCAGGCGCAGGTTCATGTCGCGTGCCCCCCCGACACGCCCGCCACCCAGCAATGCGCCGACGAGGCCACCGGCCGCAGGGCCAAGCCCCACGCCGAACTGCTGGAGAATGGCACCCGCATTGACGAAGCTGGCGTCAAGCCGCCCCTCGATGCGCCGCTGATCGTCCAGCTTCAAGTCACCCTTGGCTTCCAGGCGCGGCGCTCCCTTGGCGAGCCTCAACTGCTCGACCTTGATCGTGCCGCCGCCCGCCCGCCAGGCATCGACCGTCGCGCGCCAGTTGCGGCGATCGACCGTGTTGAGACCAAGCACCCGCGCATCCAGCTCCAGATTGATGGGATCGCGGGTGTTGGTGAGGATATCCGTTTCCGGAATCACGGCATTCTCCAGCTTGACTGCAAGATCATAGGTGCCCTGGGCTGCCGGATCGCTGCCCTCGCGCAGATGGGCTTCCAGCCGGTTGGCCGTCCAGCGGCCACCGGTGGCGGAGGTCATGGCCAGTGTGTCCACCTCCAGCGACAGCCGTTCCAGCCGGTTGACGCCGCCCCGCGTGCTCGCCCGCGCCGATTTCCAGGTCGCGGTGAGGTCCGGTGCCAGCGGGCTGCGGACCACCAGCGGCCCCTCGAACTCGGAAATCACATGCGCCATGGCGAGTGCGCCCGCCGTCGTGCCGATGATCGTCAGGCCCTTGAGCTGGCCGTTGATGACCTCGCCGCCGTCACCGCGCTGGCGATAGGACGGATTGCTGCACCGCCCCTCGATGCGAAACGGAAAGCCCGTGATGCTGCGGTCCGGGCAGCTCCACTCGCGCCCGACGGTCGCTTCCCGGGCGAAGAGGTTGTCGATCTCGGCGTTGATGCGGGATCGGCCATAGAACCACAGGGCGGACCAGGCGACCGCCACCAGCGCCAGCAGGACGAACGGAATATAGAGCCACAGACGGCGCGGCTTGGTGGAGATGTCAGCGTTCATTGGCCCAATCCATGCATTGTCACCCGCGGCAACCGCTGCTACCCCGGAGCCATTCTCTTTTGCATGTCATCATGGATCACGTCGAGATCAAGGCAAGTTCTTCTCATCCCCAGGCCCTTACTCATCCCCAGGGCCACGCCGGGGATATGTGGGTGTTCGGCTATGGCTCTCTCATGTGGAACCCGGGATTTCCCTTCGCCGAGCGCCTGCCTGCCGTGGCCCATGGCGTGCACCGCAGGCTGTGCGTCTATTCCACGCGCTATCGCGGCACACCGGAAAAGCCTGGCCTGGTCGTCGGCCTGCTGCGGGGCGGCTGCTGTCCCGGCGTGGCTTTCCGCGTACTGGCAGAGAATGTCCCAAAAACACGGACCTACCTGACCGAGCGCGAGCAGGTTTCGCGCATCTACCACGAGGTGTTCCGTCCGGTCCGGCTGCGCGACGGTCGCACCATCGCTGCGCTGTGCTATGTGGTTGATCTCCAGCACCAGCAATTCGCCGGCCGGCTGTCGCGCGAAGAGCAATTGCGCATGGTCGAGCACAGCAGCGGCTCCACCGGCCCCAACCGCGACTACGTCTGCAACACGGCGAAATCTCTCCGCGAGATCGGCGTCGAAGACCGCACCCTGCGCTGGCTGGCCGAAAAACTGGTGTGAACCGCAGCCCTACTATCCCCCAGGCCTTTCAATTACAGCGTCATGCCCGGCCTTGAGCCGGGCATCCACGTTTGGCAATGCTGCAAGGGAAACGCGGATGGACGGGTCAAGCCCGGCCATGACGACCACAGGGGAGCAGCATTGAATCGCTTGCAATACCCCCAATCGCGCCCATCGGTTTTGCGGACAATCCGACATTTGCTATTCACGTATCACGCGAATCAAGCGTGGAATTGACGGGCAGGAAAACACCATGAGCGGCGGACACGGACCTTCCATCGAGGGCAACAACAAATACATCGCGCTGATGATTGCAGTGCTGGCGCTGTTTCTCGCCTTTTCCGAGATGCTGGGCAAGAACGCGGAGAAGGCCTCGATGCAGGCCAATATCGAGGCCAACAACCTCTGGGCGTTCTTTCAGGCCAAGACCATTCGCCGCGCCATGGCGCAGAATCTCACCGAGGTGATCCAGCTTGATGCCGTGGGCGTGACGGATGACGCCAAGAAGGCCGCCATCGCCAAGCAGGTCGACACCTGGACGAAGCTGGCGGCGCGGCTGGAATCCGAGCCCGAGGTCAACGAGGGCCGCAGGGAATTGATGGCACGCGCCAAGGCCGCCGAGAAAAGCCGGGATGTGAACAACCAGAAGAACGAGGGCTTCGAGATTGCCTCAGCGATCCTGCAGGTTTCGATCGTGGTGGCCTCCGCCATGATCATCACCGGCATGGTGTGGCTGGCCTATCTCGCGGGCGGCCTGGGGGTCATCGCGGTCTCGCTGATGGCTGTGGCGCAATTTGCACCGACGATCCTGCCGTTTCATTGAAAGCAAGGCGTCATCGCCCCCGGATGCGCGCCCTCAGGCGGGCCAACCGGGAAGGTCGCCCCGGCCTGCCACCCATCAACGCGATGGCACGAAGCTTCACGTCGGCCATCCATGCTTTCAGCGCCGTCTTGTAAGGTGAAACAAATGCGGATGCCTTCTTCCGCAAGGCAATGACGTGGTCATAGAGCCAGACGAACCAGCCAAACGTCATCAGCTTGTCGCGCGTCAGATCGAACAGGAAGGCGACCAGGCCGAAGCCCACGATCTTGATCGAGACGAAGCCGAGCGCACCCAGCATCAGATGCCCATGGGTCATCAGGTAGAGCGACGCCAGCTTGAGCGGCTGCACCGCAATGACCGGAATGAGAAACAACAGCAACGCCCCCCAGGGCGGGATCGTCTCGATGCGCCGAGCCACCCAGCGCTTGAAAGCCTCGAAGGGCAAGCGGTCGCGCAGCCAATGGCCGAAATCCGTCAGCCGGTCCCACAGCCAGGCCTCCACCAGGAAGACGGCGGCGAGCAGGAGCCAGAGCGGGCGGGTGAGGCGACGGATCATGTCTTCAATCTACCATGAATTGCGCCCGATGTTGCGCGATTTCCGGGCGACAAAAATCCAACACATTCCATCGGTGGTATCCTTGCATCATCATTGAAACGGGGGAGACCCGACATGCCCATGACAGCCTATGCCCGTCTGATGCAGATGCGGACCGATATCGAGAAGATCAAGGCGTTGTCTGCCGCGCGCCATATCGCGCAGCAAGGCGAGCAGGACGATGAGCAGGATCTCCTGCCGGAAAAGCCACCTGCCATGGCTGGCGCAGATGAAAGCGCCCTGCTTCCCGGAGAGAGAAAGCCCGAGACGGCGCTTGCCCTGCGCAGGGCGTTGAACTGAGCGGTTGCCCGTCGGCGATGCCCGTGTGCCGTCACGAAAACGGCACTTCTGCGTGAGTTCGTGGGCGTGCATATCTCCTGCCGATACGGATCATTGATCGGAAGGACATTGTCTGATGAAAAAGCGCAGCTTCATCTTGTATGCCCTGGCACTCAGTGCAGCAGGGTTGGGTTACGCCACACTGGGAAGCCGCAAGGCTGCCGCTGGCCCTCAGCACATCGACTCCACGACCTTCGCCGTGGGTGGACGTGACGTCGTGGCCTATTTCAACCTTCCCCGGACCAGCGCTCCAACACAGGGTGTTGCCGGGAGCCGCCGCTTCACCGCATCCTGGAGAGGGGCACAGTTCGCCTTTGCCACGGCCGAAAACCGGGACCTGTTTCTCGCCAGCCCAGAGCGCTATGCGCCACAATATGATGGTCACTGCGCCTGGGCGGCCGGACAGGGATACAAGGCACCCGGCAGCCCCGATGTCTGGGCCATCGTCAATGGCAAGCTCTACCTGAACTACTCCCACGACATCCGTCGACGCTGGGAGAAGGGCACGCCGGGACAGATCAACGCTGCCGACACCCACTGGCTCAAGCTCGGCCAGGAGCCGGGCACAACGGGCAACGCGGAGGACTACAAGGCCGAGGCAGCACCCACGCTATAGACAATACTGCCGGTCACACGTGGATCGCCCGCTTGTCCACGGCGAGCGCGGCTTCCTTCACCGCTTCGCTCATCGTGGGATGGGCGTGGCAGGTGCGGGCGAGATCTTCCGATGATCCGCCAAACTCCATCAGCACGCCGACCTCGTGGATGAGATCGCCCGCGCCCGCCCCGATGATGTGGCAGCCCAGAACGCGATCCGTCGCGGCATCCGCCAGAACCTTGACGAAGCCGTCCGTGGCCCGGTTCGCCCTGGCACGGCCATTGGCCGTGAACGGAAACTTACCCGCGCGATAAGCGATGCCTGCTTTCTTCAACTCTTCCTCGGTCTTGCCGATGGCGGCCACCTCAGGCCACGTATAGACCACGCCCGGGATGCAATCGTAGTTGATATGCGGCTTCTGACCCACCAGGATTTCCGCCACGCAGACGCCTTCATCCTCGGCCTTGTGCGCCAGCATCGGCCCGCGCACCACATCGCCGATGGCAAAGATGCCCGGCACATTGGTGGCGAAGTGATCGTCGATGACCACGCGGCCCCGCTCCATCACCACACCGGCAGCCTCAAGTCCCAGACCATCCGTATAGGGGCGACGCCCCGTGGCGACGAGCACCACATCGGCTTCAACCGTTTCCGCCGCGCCGCCTGCGACAGGCTCGAAGGTGACGCTCGCGCCCTTCTTGCCTTTGGTAACCGCCGTGACCTTGGAGGAGAGCTTGAATGCAATGCCCTGCTTCTGCTGGATCCGCAGGAAGTTCTTGGCGATCTCGTCATCCATGCCGGGCAGCACGCGGTCGAGATACTCGATCACCGTGACCTCGGCACCAAGGCGCCGCCACACGGAGCCAAGCTCCAGGCCGATGACGCCGCCGCCGATGACGATCATCCTGGCAGGCACCTTGTCGAGTTCCAGTGCGCCGGTGGACGACACGATCACCTTCTCGTCGAAGTCGATCGTCACACCCGGCGGAGAGGCGATGTCGGAGCCCGTGGCGATGACGATGTTTTTCGTTTCAAGCACGCTGAGCGTGCCGTCATCGGCCTTCACCTGAACTTTTCCGGGCGACAGAATGCTGCCCCAGCCCTTCACGCCGTCCACTTTGTTCTTCTTCAGCAGGAACTCGACACCCTT
>JANNFV010000198.1:0-2092 GCA_031380285.1 Hyphomicrobiales bacterium
GATTGACAGCGGCCTTCGGGCTGCTGGCAGGGCATGATGCGTCGGGTTGTCGTCACGGGTCTTGGAATGGTCACGCCGCTTGGTTGCGGCGTGGAACAGACGTGGTCCCGGATCACGGCGGGCGATAGCGGCTTGCGTGAGATACGCGAGTTCGATGTGTCCGACATGCCCGCGAAGGTTGCCGCCTTCATCCCGCGCGAGGGCGAAGGGGACTACAATCCAGACGACTGGATGTAGGCCAAGTAACAGCGCAAGGTGGACGAGTTCATCGTCTATGCCATGGCTGCCGCCAAGCAGGCGCTGCGCGATTCCGACTGGGCTCCCACGACGTACGAAGACCAATGCGCCAGCGGCGTGCTGATCGGTTCCGGCATCGGTGGATTGGGCGGCATCTATGAAGCCACCGTCACGCTGAAGGAAAAAGGCCCACGGCGCATTTCTCCGTTTTTCATTCCGGGCCGCCTGATCAACCTGGCGTCGGGATATGTTTCCATCGAACATGGGCTGAAAGGCCCCAACCACGCCGTGGTGACCGCCTGCTCGACGGGCGCACATGCCATTGGCGATGCGGCGCGCCTGGTGGCTCTGGGTGATGCTGACGTGATGGTGGCGGGTGGTGCGGAATCGCCGCTCAACCGACTGGCCATTGCGGGCTTTGCCGCCTGCCGCGCCTTGTCGACCTCTTTCAACGAGACGCCCAAGCGGGCTTCGCGTCCCTACGACAAGGACCGCGACGGCTTCGTGATGGGGGAGGGCGCTGGCGTCGTGGTGCTCGAGGAATACGAGCATGCGAAACGTCGTGGTGCCAGGATCTATGCCGAAGTGGCGGGATACGGCATGTCCGGCGATGCCCATCACATCACGTCGCCGTCCGAAGACGGGGATGGCGCCTTCCGCTGCATGTCGGCGGCGCTGAAGCGGGCGGGCCTCACTGCGGCGGACGTGGATTACGTCAACGCTCACGGCACATCGACGCCGCTGGGCGATGAAATCGAGCTCAAGGCGTTCGAGCGTCTGGTCGGCAACAACGCTGCCAAGATTTCCATGTCCTCGACCAAGTCCGCCATCGGCCACCTGCTGGGCGCTGCTGGCGCGGTGGAGGCCATCTTCTCCGTTCTGGCTATCCGCGACCAGATTGCGCCGCCGACTCTCAACCTCGACAATCCCTCGGTCGAGACAGCTTTGGACCTTGTGCCGCATGTTGCACGCAAGCGCGAGATCAACGTGGCGCTGTCCAATTCCTTCGGCTTTGGCGGCACCAATGCGTCCCTCATTTTCCGCAGGGTTGAGGGATGAATTTTGCACGGTTCGCCGTGCGGAATGACTCTTGACGATCCCGAGTCGCCCGTGTAGTTGACGCTCACTCTCGGCAAGCCGTGAGCCAGTGGTTTTCCAGAATGTCTTAGTTCTGGAGTTTTCCGGCTCAAACGTTGCCAAGCTCACGTGACTTCTGGAAGTCCTGCTGGGTTTCATGATGGTGAGGTTTCGGCCTTGTCATCCTCTGGTTTTCGGAGCGCCCTGGATGCATTGCATCCGTGGCGCTCGTTTCGCTTCGCTTATCCGGCGCGGCGAGGCACGTTTTCGCCGTTCAAGAGGTTTCGTGCCTCAAGGACATCGAGCTCCAAGTTTGAAGGTCGACCCTATGCCAACGATCAGCCAGCTGATCCGCAAGCCCCGCTCACCGCTGGTGGCCCGCAAGAAGACACCGGCTCTGCAGGAAAACCCGCAGAAGCGCGGCGTGTGCACACGCGTCTACACGACGACCCCGAAGAAGCCGAACTCGGCTCTGCGCAAGGTGGCCAAGGTCCGCCTGGTGAATGGTTTCGAGGTCATCGGTTACATCCCCGGCGAGGGACACAACCTTCAGGAGCACTCCGTGGTGATGATCCGCGGCGGTCGCGTGAAGGATCTTCCCGGCGTTCGTTATCACATCCTGCGCGGCGTTCTCGACACGCAGGGCGTCAAGGACCGCAAGCAGCGCCGTTCGAAGTACGGCGCGAAGCGTCCGAAGTAATTGAGAGGCTGAGCTTATGTCACGTCGCCATAGCGCAGAAAAGCGCGAGATCATTCCGGATCCGAAGTTCCACGACAT
>JANNFV010000250.1:0-4365 GCA_031380285.1 Hyphomicrobiales bacterium
GAGAAGCAGGACTCGAACCTGCGAAGGCGTAGCCAGCGGATTTACAGTCCGCCCCCTTTGCCACTCGGGACATTCTCCCAACGCCAACTCAGTTGACCGGGTGGCTTATGGGGTAAGCCCGGAGGGGATGTCAACCGCATACCACCTCTCCGCTCGCGTTTTGCGGATTGACATTCCAGCGCCTGCCGCTCACCCAAAGGGCATGAGCACGCCATTCAGACCCACAGCCGAGCGCCCCGGCAAACCCGCACACCGCCGCTTCCACAACAAGCCGCCCAAACCGGCACCTGGAACGCGCGATGATGGCAACCATGTGCTCTACGGCATCCACACCGTTGTGGAAGCACTGAAGAACCCCGAGCGCCGCTTCATCAAGCTGGTCGGTACGGAAAATGGCATCCTGCGCCTGCAGGAAAGCGTCGAACTGCCGCTCAAGGCTGACATCGTGAAGCCTGATGACATCGGTCGGCAGCTCCCCAAGGATGCCGTGCATCAGGGCGTGCTGCTGATTGCAAAACCATTGGAACCGCTTGATCTTGGTGCCTTGCCCCGCGATGGTCTGGTGATCGCACTCGACCAAGTGACACCCGCACAATGTCGGCGCGGTCTTGCGCTCGGCGGCGGCATTCGGTGTTTCCGCAATGATCATCACGGCGCGTCACAGCCCGGAAGTCACCGGCGTTCTTGCCAAGGCGGCGTCCGGTGCGCTGGAGCATGTGCCGTTCGTGGAAGTGAAGAACCTGGCCAAGGCGCTCGATGCCCTTGGCGAGCGCGGCTATTTCCGCGTCGGCCTCGACTCGGAGGGGGAGACAACAATTGGCGAGATCGAGTTCCGCCGACCGCTCTGCCTGGTGCTGGGTGCCGAGGGCAAGGGCCTGCGCCCTGTGACACAGGCAAGCTGCGACATGGTCGCTCGGTTGCCGATGCCGGGCGCGATCCGCTCGCTCAACGTCTCGAATGCCGCGGCCATCGCGCTCTACGCGGTGACGCAGCGCGTCTGACGCCGCCTGTCACTTCAAGTGATGCACCTGGGCCGAGCCTGAGGGCAACCGGCCCCGTTCATCCAGGAAGACCACCTGCGGCTCCGGATTGAACCGGCGCGATGGCTTCACGCCATAGGCCAGATGCACCGCCTTGCCCGCGTGTTGTGGCTGCTCACCGATGAGTTGAAAACTGGGTGGCGCATAGGGGTGCAGGTGCCGGTTGCTCTCGACCACCTCACGCTGGGTCAGGGGCAGAAAACCCGGCGGCGGGCTCATCGCGATCCGACCCGACGGCAGCCGCGTGATCACGGCGTAGGGATCCACCGGATGGAAAGACAGCGGCTTTATCGGGCGCCTATCCCCTGCCACGTCGTAGGGCACTGCCGTTTGGGCAAATGACTGACGTTCCCTTTCGACACCGCCATAGATGACCGGTTGCCCCAGCGGGACAGGCAACGGCAGAACATAGGTCGGCTGGGCCGGGCGCACCACCTGGATAGGAGCAGGTCTTGCAGACACCGTCGGGAACTGCGGTGTCTGAACAGGATGATGATGGATTGTCCGACCAGGCGGAACCTTCAGCGAGCGAACGCCGGGGTGATCACCAGCGATAGCCGGGGCACTCAAAACCAGGACGGACAGGAAAACGGAGGCACACAGGTAGGAACGCTGCACGGTTGCAACTCCAGTCGCGGGGCGGCCTCCTCGCTTAACGTCTTGTTTACCACAGGAAGAGGGGGAGTAAAGCCTCAGCGCGCCATGAGGATCAGGGCGGCCAGACCCAGCATTGCCGCCGCAATCCAAGCGGAGCGCTCGCTCCAGCGCAGCAGGATGGTGCGGCGTGCCTCCGCCACCATGCGCGGCGCGACATCTTCCGGCGGGCGTTCCGCCGGATCAAGCATGATCCAGACCTCGGTCCGCTTGTGGTTGAGAGCAAATGCGTTCTGCGCCTTCAGATACAGAACGATGGTGATCAGCAGCGAGCCGATGCCGCCGGAGCGCAGCACATTCACGAAATCCGCCGCGAACCCGACCATCAGGCACAAGACGCCAAGGGCTGCAAAACCGACGCCGCGGGCTATGGAGATCAAGGTCAGGCGCTCGATTGTTTCATACATCGTGATCATCCTCGCGGATTCGTGCTGCGCAACGAGGATGCGCCCGGTTCTGGCCAGGCGCAAGATTGGCACAATCACGAAGTGATGATCACCGCGAAGGCGTTACCAGGCTCCGATCAGCTTGAGCAGGGCTGGCAGCGCCAGGAGGATGGCCGCCACGAGCCAGATCGTCAGGGAGCGGGCATTGCTTGTCGTCAGGCCCTGCGACTGTTCGTAGATCGCGGCTGGAACGCCCGCGAGGATCACCGTGAAGACGGAGACAGAGAGCGAGACGAAGTAGAACAGCAGCACGGGAGAGGTGATGTAGAAGCCCGTCAGGATGGCGGCGATGGGTGCCGACATCACGTCGAACCAGGGCGATGTGTGCATGCCGTTGACGAGGCCGGCGGTCGCCAGGCCCACCAGCGTGCCATCCCGGCGCAGAATATCCTCGCGGTCTTCCATGTCAGGCTCCAAAGCGCGGCGCGAAGCCGAAGACAACAGCCGCGATCAGCAGCAGGATCCGTAGCAGGATGATCCAGAAGATCGTGAACACCATGACCAGACCGTTGGGGACAACGGCAGGCGTGAGACCGCGCACAAAGCGCAGGATGGGGTCGGTGAGTTGCGTGAACACCTTCCAGATCACCATCTCGCTGTCAGGCTTGAACACCAAGGACAGGAGATAGCGGCCCATGACAGTGTACATCGCGGCGGCGAGGATGAAATTGGGAATGGTGTAGAGCCAGTAGCTGTCCATCACGCTTCTTCTCGCACGCTTGTTTTACACACTTGGTTCTCTTGGGGGCTTCGCGCAGCGCTATAGCCCGAAAAAACAGGGCGGGGAATGACCCCCGCCCTGCTCATGGTGCTGATCGCGGAGGATCAGGCAGTCTTCTCTTCCATCAGCGTCTGACCGCGCGGACGGCGGCAGGCGTCGACGAAGTCCTGCATTTCCTTGGAAGGCGCAGGCGTCATCATCGAGACAACATACATCACCAGGAAGCCGATCGGCAGGCCGAAGGCAGCGGATGAGATGTTGTTGAGGTTGAACCAGCCCACGCGGGAGGCCAGCGGGTTGGTCGCAAGGACCGGACCGTCAGCGATCGCAGGGTTGGCCAGCGCGGCCTTCATCGCATCAGCCGAAACCAGCGGTGCACCGGTGATCGGGTTGAGCAACGAGGTCATGCCGAAGTAGTTGACGCCAACATGCGGCCAGTAGCGCGTGATGACGAGGTAGAACAGGGTGACGAAGAAGCCGGCAAGAATGCCCGCGACTGCGCCCGTGCCCGTTGTCCGCTTCCACCAGATGCCCAGCACGAGTGCGGGGAACAATCCGGCTGCTGCCAGCGAGAACGCCCAGGCCACCATCGCCACGATATCCGTCGGACGGGTGGAGGCCACCCAGGCCGCGGCAATCGCCACGATCACCAGCAGGACACGCGAGACGATCATGCGCTGCTTGGCTGGCGCATTGGGGTTGATCATCTTGTAGTACACGTCATGCGACAGCGCGTTCGCGATGGCGAGCAGAAGCCCGTCAGCGGTCGAAAGCGCAGCAGCCAGACCGCCAGCCGCAACCAGGCCCGTGATCACGTAGGGGAGGCCTGCGATTTCAGGTGTCGAGATCACCACCACGTCGGTGTTGATGCCGAGATCCTGCCAGCGCAGAATGCCTGCATGGCCGGTCACGGCTGCACAGGACGCCTTGATGACATCCAGCGAAGCAGCAGCCTTGCCGCAGATGTTGACCAGGCCAAGCTTGCCCCAGTTGAACACCCATGCCGGCATGTCGCCGAGGTTCTTGCCGATCAGCGTCGAATACACCTCCAGCTTCGAGAACGCGGCGTAAGCCGGTGCCGTGAAGTAGAGGATGAAGATGAACAGCAGCGACCAGGCCACGGAGATACGCGCCTCACGCACCGACGGGGTGGTGAAGTAACGCATCAGGACATGGGGAAGCGACGCCGTGCCCACCATCAGGCAGAAGATCAGCCAGAAGTAGTTGGCTGGCGAGTAGCTGGTGAAGGGCTCGGTGTGGATCTTCATCGAGGCGGGCGCGAGGCCGTTCTTGATGAAGCTCTGCTCGAGGTCAGAGATCTGCTGCAGCGCCTGACCATAGGTGAGTTGCGGGATCGGCAGGCCGAACTTGATGGCCGACATCCAGACCACGGGGATCAGGTAGGCGACGATCAGCACGATGTACTGGGCAACCTGGGTCCAGGTGACGGCCTTCATGCCGCCGAGCATCGAGCAGACCAGAATGCCGGCGAGGCCGACAAAGC
>JANNFV010000300.1:0-1830 GCA_031380285.1 Hyphomicrobiales bacterium
TTATTCCCGCCCGCTCCACGCGCTCGCTGATTTTCCTGCTGATCGCCCTGTTCATTGTTACCGCCGTCTCGGCAATCGGGTCTTCGGCGACGACGCCATCGATCCCGACCTGGTATGCCGCGCTGAACAAGCCATGGTTCAACCCTCCCAACTGGGTTTTCCCGCTGGCCTGGACCACCCTGTTCCTGCTGATGGCATTCAGCTTCTGGCGCATCCTGCGCCAGGTCGATGGTGGAGCGCCACGCAAGACGGCTATCCTGGCGTTCCTGCTGCAGCTCGTGGCCAATATGGGCTGGTCCCTCGCCTTCTTCGGCGCGAACAGCCCTGGGGCTGGCATCGTTGTTGCCGTTGCGCTGGTCGCGGGCGTGGCCTGGATGGTGCTGGCCTATCGTCGGCTCGATCCCCTCGCGGCGTGGCTGCAACTGCCCTATCTCGGCTGGGTGACCTTCGCGCTGATCCTCAACATCGCGATCTGGCGAATCAATTAAGCCACAGTCTCGGCCAGGGCCAGAACCGCCGCATAGAGCGCCTGCGCCGCCTTGCCGATATCCTCTTCAGTCGTGAATTCATCGGGGTGATGGCTCAGGCCATCCCTGGAGCGCACGAACAGCATGGCCTGCGGGCAGACATTGCGGAACACCATGGCGTCGTGGCCCGCGCCTGATACCAGCGTGCGCGGATTGCCGCCTTGTGCAGCAATCGCGGAGGCCAGCGCTTCCATGAGGGCAGGATCGGAGGTTGCGGCAGGCGTGGCGCCCGTCATCTCGATATCGATGCCAAGGCCGCGCTCTTCCGCGATTTCGCGGGCACGGCCTAAAGCCAGTGCCAACGCCTTCACGCGGACAGCATCCCTCGAACTGCGGATGTCATAGACGAGGCTGACCTTGCCGGGGATGACATTGCCTGCGCCGGGAGAAACCGTGAGATTGCCGACGGTTGCCACGAGATCGTCGGTGTCGCGTGCCAGCTTTTCGAGCGCGAGAACGATCTCGGCGGCTGCCGCCAGCGCATCCTTGCGCAGGTCCATCGGCGTGGTGCCCGCATGGCCCGCCTTGCCGGTGATGGTGATACGCCCGCGCGACAGGCCGACGATGGCGGAGACCACGCCCAGCACCTCGTCATGGGCTTCCAGCACCGGGCCTTGCTCGATGTGAAGTTCCAGATATCCCACGAGATTGGCAGGATCGCGCCTCACGCTATCCCACCGCGTGGGATCGCAACCAAAAGCCTTGAGCGCCTCGGCCCGGCTGATTCCATCCTTGTCACGCTCATCCAGCAGTTTCTGATCAAAGGTTCCGGCGACAGCCCGCGACGAACTGAAGGGCGATGGAAAGCGCACGCCCTCCTCGTCGGAGAAAGCCAGCACCTCGATGTCGAAGGGCAGGCGCTTGCCCTGCTTCGCCAGCTCCTCGACCACGGCCAGGCCAGCCATGACGCCCAGCGGCCCGTCATAGATGCCGCCATTGGGCACCGTGTCGATATGCGAGCCGATGAGCAGGGTCTTCGCATCATTGCGTCCGCTGGCATATCGCCCTGCGACCGAACCAAGCGGATCGATCTCAGCGGTCATGCCCGCTGCGCGAAACAACCCGAGAACCTCTTGTGCGGCTGTGCCGTGGGATGGCGACAACGACAGGCGCGTCATCTCGCCCCGAACATCGGTGTGCAGCGCCAGAGCCTTGAGACGGGCAACAATGGCTGCGCCAGAAAGGGGAGATGAGGTGTCTGTCATGGCAAAGATCGGGTCACAGGTTGGGCGCGGCAAAGCAGCGGCTTGCGTTTCGCCCTTGGATAAGGGCAAAACGCCGGAACAACAATTGGTTCCGAGCG
>JANNFV010000354.1:0-5766 GCA_031380285.1 Hyphomicrobiales bacterium
TCGATCCGAAACTCGGCGAGGTGATCGTGCACGCCGCGCAGGAAGTGATCGAGGGCAAGCTCGACGCGCATTTCCCGCTCGCCGTCTGGCAGACCGGGTCGGGCACGCAATCGAACATGAACGCCAACGAGGTGATCTCGAACCGCGCGATCGAAATGCTGGGCGGCGTCATGGGGTCCAAGAAGCCCGTGCATCCCAACGATCACGTCAACATGAGCCAGTCGTCGAACGACACCTATCCGACCGCCATGCATATCGCCTGCGCCGAGCAGATCACACATGAGTTGCTGCCCGCGCTGAAGCATCTGCACAAGGCGCTCAACAAGAAGGCAAAGGCGTGGGGCCGGATCATCAAGATCGGCCGTACGCATACCCAGGACGCAACGCCCGTCACGCTGGGGCAGGAATTTTCGGGCTATGCCATGCAGGTCGAGAACGGCATCAAGCGCATCGAGCAGACACTGCCGATGCTGATGCAACTGGCGCAGGGCGGCACCGCCGTCGGCACCGGGCTGAACGCGCCGGTGGGGTTCGCCGAGGAAGTGGCCAAACGCATCGCCAAGATCACCAAGCTGCCCTTCACCACGGCCCCCAACAAGTTCGAGGCACTCGCCGCCCATGACGCCATGCTGATGAGCCATGGCGCCATCAACACGGTGGCGGCGTCGCTGTTCAAGATCGCCAACGACATCCGGTTTCTCGGTTCCGGCCCCCGCTCGGGCCTGGGTGAACTCTCGCTGCCCGAGAACGAGCCGGGCTCCTCCATCATGCCGGGCAAGGTCAACCCGACGCAATGCGAGGCGCTGACCATGGTCTGCGTGCATGTCTTCGGCAACAATGCCGCGCTCACCTTCGCAGGAGCCTCCGGCCATTTCGAGTTGAACGTGTTCAACCCCGTGATGGCCTACAACTTCCTGCAATCCGTACGGCTGCTGGCGGATGCCGCTGTCAGCTTCACCGACAATTGCGTGGTCGGGATCGAGCCGCGCCGCGACAATATCAAGCGCGGTCTGGACAATTCGCTGATGCTGGTGACGGCATTGGCACCAAAATTCGGCTACGATCTGGCGGCCAAGATCGCCAAGACGGCCCACAAGAACGGGACGACGCTGAAGGAGGAAGCGCTGAAGGCGGGTGTGCCAGCAGCGGATTATGACGCGATCGTGCGGCCGGAGAAGATGGTGGGGCCGGGTTGAAAAAAGTTTCTTTTTATGAGACAAAGTTTAGTAATAGGAGAACAATGTGTCTGTGAATATTCTCAAGGGTTCAGATATCCTTGCAGCCAGAAAGTCTTCTGGCTTGACGCAAGATGCCCTGGCCCGTCGATTGGGAACCTCAAAGGCTTCGCTGAGCAAATGGGAGCGTGATCTGCTGCAGCCAAGGCGTCAATCCGCCCTCAGGCTTGCCGAATGGATATCGATGCAACCTTTTCCTAGAAGGGATGGAGATCCTGGAATAGTGGGCAATGCAAGTGCAGGCCGCAAGAAAATCGATGTTGAAGTTATGATTGACCCCGATCTCGCGGACAAAGCGCTGGCTGAGGGCCTCGACCTGAACGTACTTGCAGACAAAGCCTTGAGAGAAGCCATTTCTGACGCGAAAGCCAAACGGTGGCAGCACGAGAATTTAGGAGTGATCGCGGCCTGGAACCAGGAACTCGAAGAGAATGGCCTCTGGTCCGATGGACTGCGTCAATTCTGATGCGCCGGTACGATGTTTGTACAGTCAGAAATTCAAAAAACTCCCTTGTCGTAATCCTCCAACATGATGCAACAGCCCACCTTGCGACGTGTATCGTCGCCCCCCTCATTACGCTGTTCAAGGTTGAAAAAGAGCATAAAATTCGACTTGTAATTGATGTGAACGGCAAACCGATGCAGTTGCAGACAGATCGATTGGCGGCCATTCCAAGACGGATGATCGGCGGGCCCGTGGCCACCGCAGCCGATCACCAGGACGAGATCAAGAACGCAATAGACCGCCTCTTTATTGGCTTCTGATGCATGCCCGCCGAACTCCTCTCCCTCTCGAAAGCCCGCAAAGCCAAAACCCGCAATGAAAAGCAACGTCACGCGGAGCAAAACCGCATCCTCCACGGCCGCACCAAGGCGGACAAGCTGAAGGACGCCGCCGAGAAGGCACTGGCAGAACGCCGGATCGCAGCGCATCAAATAGATACCCCGTCCAAACCCGAGTCCGATGCCTGACAATCCCGATGGCATCATCAAGCGCTCGATCATGATCGCCGGACATCGCACCAGCGTCTCTGTCGAGCAGCCCTTCTGGGATCATTTGCGGCTGACGGCTGCACAGCGCGGTTCCAGCGTCGCCGCGCTGATCGCCGTGATCGACCAGGGGCGCAAGCGCCAGAACCTGTCATCGGCCATTCGTGTCTTCGTGCTCGAGCAGGCCCTGTCCAGTGTGACGATCAGCGCACCACCGGTGGAGTGATCTTCAAGGGTGGCTCGATCGTGATCGGCGGAGCGGTGACGATGGGCGGCTGGCTGCGGGCAGGCTCATCGCGGCGGCGCTGTTCTTCTGCAAGACGCCGTGCCGCTTCAAGCCTCCGCTGCGCCTCCAGTCGTTGGGTCTCAAGTCGTTGGGTCTCAAGTCGTTGGGTCTCAAGTCGTTGCCTGGCCTCATCATCGGCACGGCGCTGCTCATCCGAGGCACGCAGGCGACGGTTGAAGAAACCGCGCTCGCGCTGGTCCTGCTCGATGGCCTCGATGCGCTCGGTCTCCCGGGTGATGGCGATGGCGGTGAGACCGTTGGCCAGACTGGCGACATCGATTTCCCGGACAGGATTGCGCACCGGGCCGCGCAGGATCACGTCCGCGCTGGGCAGTGGTCCAGTCCAGCCCTTGGGTGCTTCCCGTGCCACAAGTCCGGTGCGGGCGAGGAGCGACATGTCCTTGAGATCGACAGCAAGGCTTGTGGTGACGACATCACGCGTGCCGGCAACCTCCACAGGACCGGCGCGCACCACGCCGGTGCCAATCGAGAGCGATGTCTGGCCGGCGGGTAACGGCAGGGAGCCGGTCAGGCCACGCAGCAGCGCATCCGCCACGGTTTCGCGCGACACAGCCCCGAACTCACCCTGTGGCGTCTTCAGGATACTCTCCAGTGCTCCGCTCGCCAGACCTTGCACTTCCGCCGTCTGGAGATTGAGACGCCCGTTTCCCGCAAGCGCGGTGACAAGGGCGAGCGGGCTTTCACCGGTGGCACTCAGATCGAGGTGCATGGACGCCCTGCCGCGCAAACCACCTTGTTGGTTGGCGATCTGCATGCGGTCGAGGTGCCACCCTTCAAGGCCGAAGCGGCCCGTGATGCTGACCGTGTGCTGGCTGCGCCGGAGCGTGGCTTGTGCCTTCAGTCGTCCCTCCAGGAAACCGCCTTCGGCATGGTCGAGATAGATCAGCCCGTTCTCGAACCGCAACACGAAACGCGGCTTGTCGATCAGGATACCTTCGCCCAATTCCACGCTCTCGGCCTCGATCCACAGATCACCGGGCAATGTCACTGGTGCAGGCGCATTGAAGCGTGCTGCGCCCCAGGCCCTGGCGGGACTGGCCGGTTTTGAGCCGAGGGTTTCCTTTGCGCCCACATCCTGCGGCTCACCGAAGATCAGCGGCGCAAAGGCGGATGCGTCGAGACGTCCTGTCCGCAACTGTCCTGAAACGCGCCCGAACTCCGCGAGGTTGAAGGTGATCTCGCCCTTCACAACAGCGCCACCCGCGATCATGTCGAACTCCCGCAGGGTGATGCGGTAGCCCCGCAGATCGAAGCCGGCGTCGAGCGAAAAGCTCTGCCCGGGAGCAACAGCGGGAACGGCGATCAGCAGGGTTTGCGCCAACGGGCCGAGATCCCTTGCGGTGAGGCGCAACTTGCCGACCAGCGGTTCCGACGCATTCAATGTCTGCTTCGCCGCGACATCGAGCGAAAGCCCGGCGAACATGCCTTTCAACGACCAGTCAGCGCCCCCACCCGCAACCGACAGGCCGCCTCCCGTCAACCGGAGATCGACCGGTCCTGCCCCGGTGACCGGGATCGTCTCGAGGCCAATCTGGCGGATCAGGCTGACAGGGCTTGGCGACCGCAGGGTGACGGCGAGAGAGTCTCCGCCCGCCAGCGTACCATCGGGCGTGATGCGTGCCGTTGCGTCGATCTCTGTCGCGTTGATCTTGCCTTTCACGACAAGTGTCTTCTGGCCGGGAAAGGTGACATCTGCCGCAAGGCTAATTGTCAGGTCGGCGGGAGAAAGCGCCGCAGTGCGGGCCACAAGGTGCGGCACCAAGGCGTTCGACGAGACGCGATCCGCAAGACGCAGCAGCGCCTCAAGCTGGGTCGCCTGCAACCGCGCCTCCAGTTTTGGCGCAACGCCCGCCAGGGTGCCGCTTGCGGTGAGGTTGGCCCCGCCAAGATTGCTGATGCGCAGCGTATCAAGAATGGATTCATTGCCCTCCTTGCGGAAGCGGAACGAGATATCCCCCGCACCGGTGCCGCCGTAACGGACACGACGGGCTTCGACGCTGAGATCCATGTCCCAGCTTGCAGATTGATCGCCATCCGGGATTTCCGGCAGCTTGGCGATATCCAACTGGTCTGCGGTCAGGCGCACGGTCAACCGGGGGCGAACCTCGCCTGGCTTGATCTGGATGGACCCTTCGAGCCGCATGTCGTCAGCCACGAGAGACGCATTCGAAATGCTCAGTTCATCCGCACCCTGGCGCAGATCGCCTTGCAACCTGAGGCTGCGCAGGCCGATGGGCCGCACCGGCACGCCGTGATACCAGGCGGACAGCTTGGCGAGGTCGCGGCTCTCCAGCGAGAGTCGTCCGGCGAGGCCTGTTTCGGCTGCGGACGGCTCGCTTTCGGGTGTGTTGCCCTCGAGCCTGAGCTGTGTCCGGCCCGGCAATTCGCCGGAGACCTGCCGCAAGCGGACGCCCCCGGCCACGGCACTCAATTTCAACGCAGGGCCAACGATGACATCGCCGCCCAGAAGCACGGAACCGACGGTCAGGTCGAGATCGCCCAGTCCGGCGACTGTCGCCTGGGGCGACCGCGCGGACTCTCGCAAGGCGCGAACCAGTCCCTCCGGACTCTGGATACGCCTGCTGTCCTCGCCGCCAAGAAGACGGTCGAGGTCGATCTGCCGGGTGGATAACGCCACCTTCAGCGGGTTGGCGCGGGCGAGATCAATATCGCCATTGCCACTGAAAACGGTCTGGCGCTCGGTGTTGCCCAGCACAAGCTCCATGTCGTCCAGCGACGCTACTGTTCCGGCGGCCTTCAGCCTGGCGGCAAATCTCCAGATGACCTGACCGTTACCGTCACCCAGGGGAACCGCGGCGTTGCCGCTGGCAGCAAGAGTCCCCTCCCCGGCCATTCCACCATTGGCGTAGCGCAGGACGCCGTCATACTCGGCGCGAGCGGCAGCCGTCTCGTCGTCGAGCAGCGCTTTCAGCCGCAGCGAGGCTGCTTCCAGCCGGGCCGTCGAGAAGCGGAGCGAGCGCCTGGCTCCGCCGTGGTCGAAGCCAATGACACCTTTGAACGGCCCAACCAGTGATGACGCTTCGATCTGGCCATCGAGATTGTCCGCCACCAACGGCTCCGTCGTTCCGGGTCGCGATAGTCTCAATCGGGAGTGCTGGATCAGCAGCTTGTCGATGCTGAGGGATGGCATTGCGCCAGCCGCTTCGCGCGCAGGCTGGCCCTGGCGCGGCTCCGTCGGTCGGATCAGAAGATCACCGCCTTGCAGCAGCGCTT
>JANNFV010000385.1:0-17961 GCA_031380285.1 Hyphomicrobiales bacterium
AGATTCATGGGCTGCAGCGCAACGCCGAAGCCGTTCATGAGATGGCCGAAGGTGTTCATATCAATGCCTCGATCAGGCCGGAGCCAATCTTGTAGCCGAGCACCCGGTCGAAGCCGACATAGGACACAAGAGCGAGCGCGAAACCGATAAGCGCGTCCCGAACAAGGCTGGTGCTGCCAAAGGCTTTCGCGGTGAAGATTACCAAGCAGGTCGAGGACAGGATGAAGCCGATATAGTCGATCAGCGCAGCATTGATCGCAAGGCCCCCGACGAGCCACAGCCCGCCCGGCCAGTCGACCTCGCCAAACTCATCGGTCTCATGCGACCAGCCACCGGTCAGTGCATCCTTGACCAGGAACAGCCCCATCACGACCAGCATGAACGAGGTGGCCCAGGCAAAGGCACGCGGGCCGACAGAGGCATAGGCGGATTGGGGAATCTCCGTCGTCTGCCATCCCGCGATCAGGCCCAGCACCACAACGCCGAGGGCGATGCCGAGATCACCTTTCGCCAGCCCGCGCGGTGCTGTTGCGGATGTTTGTTCGCCAGTCATTGCACTCCCCCTATCCTCACCCAAAAGGGCGAGGCAATTCGCCTGAAATCAGCTCGACAGGCCCAAATCCTTCAAGATGCCGGTGATCCGTTCGATCTCCGAGGCAAGAAAAGCACCATAGGCATCGCCGGAAAGGTAGACACCGGTCCAGTCCTTCTTCTCGAGTTCGGCCTTCCAGGTCGGTCCCGCCACCATCCTGTCGAACAGGCCGATCAGTGCCGTGCGCTGGGCGGGCGTGATGCCCGGTGCACCGAACACGCCGCGCCAGTTGAACAGTTCCACATCGATGCCCTGCTCCTTGAAGGTCGGCACGTCGATGCCAGGCAGGCGCTTGTCGGACGAGATCGCCAGCAGGCGCATCTTGCCCGCCTTCACCTGCTCGGAAAACTCGCCATAGCCGGAAATGCCCGCCGAAACCTGCGAACCCAGGATCGCGGCCTGGGCTGGGCCGCCACCGGAGAACGCGACATACGCCACCTTCTTGGCCTCGACGCCAAGCGCCTTCGCCATCATGCCCGCCAGGATGTGGTCCGACCCACCGGCGGAACCGCCCGCGATGGATACCTTGCCAGGATCGGCCTTCATCGCCTTGGCCACGTCATCGAGCTTCTGGAAGGGCGACGATGTGGGAACAGCCAACACCAGCGCTTCACCTGTGAGACGCGCGAGCGGCACGAGGTCCGTCATCTTGACCGGTGACTTGTTGGCGATGAGCGATCCCACCATCACCATGCCGCCGACCATCACGGCGTTTTCCTTGCCCTTTTTCGATCCGAGGAACTTCGGCAGGCCAACCGCACCGCCCGCACCCGGCGCATGCTCGAACTGGAAATTCGTGATGATTCCATCCGCACGCATCGAAAGCTCGATGGAGCGGCCCGTCTGATCCCAGCCCCCGCCAGGGGCGGCAGGAACGAACATTTCGATCGTGCTGATCGCCTGCGCCTGGGCTGGCAGGCCGAATGTCGCGGCAGCACCTGCGGCAAGGCCGAGCTGAAGGGAATGGCGGCGAGAAATCATGAGAACCTCCTGAAGATCATTTTGTTCGTTGCTTCCTGTTTAAGACATCATTTTCAAGAGTCCAGTCTCTCCAGATATCCGGCCTTGGGCCCGCATATCCTGGTTTCACCCCGCAGGGTCAGGACCGCACCAAGGATGAGCCGGGCAGAGGCCAGCCCCTGGGCGTGGTGCAAACCGGCATCCAGCGCTTCACGCCGCAGGGATGTCGGCAAGGCATCGACGCCGACCGTGACCGCGAGATCGCCCAGATCCGAATCCGGATCGAGGCTGAATGCCGGTGCACGGCGCACGGCACTATGATTCACGCTCACGGCATTGGCGATCATGGTCGCTGCGGCATCGGCAGCGGCAGCCGAGGGCGCAACAACCGTGACGGCATCGGCGACTCCCAGCGAGAACGAGCGCCCGCGCCAGCCAGAGGTGGCGATGCCGCCAATGCCGGAACCGCTATCGACGGTGATCTGCCCCATTTGAGTCGGAGTGCCCGGATCGGGAACCACACCGATGCGGAGATTCTCACCAGGCGCAACATGCACCGCGATATCACCGCCATTGTTGACATAGAGCGTGCGCAGGGAAGCGCTCTCCAGCATCACGTCCCTGATCTCATCGGCAACGGCGCCAGCCACGGCAGCCATCGGCGTGATGAAGCGGGCGCGATGCGGCCAGCACGCCGCGATCATGCGACGGGCGACGGGCGATGCCGCCAGGGGCAGTGTCTCTCCCGTCAGGGGACACCGCAGCAACGGCAATTCGGCTGCAAGCTGGCCCAGCACCGTCTGGAATCTCAGCGTTGCGGCAGCATAGGCCTTGCGCAGGCTGTCGGCATCGCTTTCAGCCTTGATCACCAGATCGATGGGGCCGTGCTGCAGGTGCAACCGTCCACCCGGCAGTTCGCCAACCTGAGGCCCCTGCCAGTTCAACCGCCAGCCTTGAGTGGCCAGGGATTGCGCAGCGGCATGGGCTCGATCCGCGCCGCACCGCCGAAGGTTCTCACGACCTCAGAGACAGGGATGATCTCGGCTCCATGCCCTCCGTTTGCTTCGTAGAGCGCTCGCGGCAGGGTGAATTCGATGGGGGCCACCAGTGCCGGTGTCGGAACATAGCCGAAGGCATTCTTCGGCAGGCGCGTGACATCCACCATCACAGTGATGCCGCCACCCGGCCACAGCATTGCCGGTGCTCCCCCCAGCGTGACGCGCGTGGTGCCGTCCTGCACGGAGCGGGTGAGCAGAACCGGGTTTTCCGTGACTCCCGCCCGCAGGCTGCCACCCGCACCTGCCATGAACAGCACGGTGCAGACCGAAGGCTCGCAGTTGTCGCCGATACGGTCCACCACGGTGCGCACGCCTGCTGGCATTGCTGCCGGTTGCGGCACCAGATCCTTGTCCAGCACGCACCACTGCGCATCCTCTCCCGTGGTCGACGTCAACAACAGGCGCAGGCCGGGCCAGGCCACGGCGGGATCGATCCGCTGGATGATCGACAGCGGATCGGTGATGTCGGTGCCACCCCAACCCATGCCGGGGTTGGCGACCTGGAAATAGCGGCCCGGCGTGGATTTGCGACCACGCACGCGAATTCCTGCCGGGCGCATGTCGAGCACCCTGCCCGCCTGGTGCTCGGTCAGCACACCGGTGATGTGATCATCCACGACGATCACTTCATCGACTTGCCCCAGCCACTGCTTCGCGAAGATGCCGACGGTCGCGGAACCGCAGCCCACGCGCATGCGGCTTTCCGGCTTGCCATCAACGATGGGGGGCTTGCCCGCTTCGACGATGACGGCGTGTCCGCCATCGATCGTCAGCTCCACAGCCTCGCCGTTGCAGAGCCTGAGCAACGTGTCGCAGGTGACATTGCCTTCCTTCCTGGAACCGCCGGTGAGATGGCGCACGCCGCCCAGCGACAGCATCTGCGAACCGTATTCGGCTGTCGTGACATGCCCCACCTGTTCGCCCGCCACACGGATGGCGGCCGCTTCCGGGCCGAGATGCCGGTCGGTGTCGATCTTCACCTTCACCCCGCAATAGCTGAAGATGCCCTCGGTCACGACCGTGACCGTATCGACGCCATCATGCTCTTGCGAGACGATAAAGGGCGCGGGCTTGTAATCGGGATAGGTGGTGCCCGCGCCGATGCCGGTGACGAAAGTCCGGGCAGGGTTGAGGATGGCACCATCCCACTCGATCGCCCCTTCCGCGAAGGGAACCAGCGACTGCCCCGTCTCGACAGCCTGTTGCAGCAACACGACGGGATCGGTGCGGACCAGCATGCCATCCTGGTTGGCATAGCGTGCGCAGGCCCCCGAGCGCCCTGGGCGAATGCGGCACAGCACCGGGCAGGCATCGCAGCGGATGATGCCCTCATTGCCCTCGGCAGCACCGAATTTGGCGGAGCGCTCGGTGAGGTGCGTATCGGTTAGTGCCATGTCTTGTCCCTCAAGACGCTGCTGTTGAGTCTCATGGAATAGCGATAAAGGCATTTGCGTCTCATGAAAAGTCAATTCATGAGACGCAAATGCCTTTATCGCTCTGCAATCGCGAGCAAGTCGGAGAACATCATGATCGCTGGTCGCCGACCTGCGCCTTCCCACAAAAACCGAAGGATGCCAGCTTCTCGCAAGACAGCAAGAAAGCGAAGCGCAGTCGGACGCGGTATGCCTGCCGTTTCAACAAAGTGGGTACTGCTGAAAATCGGCAAGGAAAAAAGGAAATCAACAGCCCGCCCTGCATATTGTGAACGTGTCAGGTCCGCGACCTCGCGCATCATCCTTTGCTGCAGCGCTAGAATATCCTGCGCCTTCGACTGATTGTCAGAAGCCTGTTGAACCAATCCTTCGAGGAAAAAAGCGCACCAGTCGGTCCAGGCTCCTTCCCGTGAAATTGATCGCAGCAATGCAATGTACTGGTCACGCCGCGCTTCAAGATAGCCGCTCATGTAAAAATTGGGGCCGCACAGGATACGCCGTTCAAACAGGAAAAGCGGAATGATCATCCGACCAAGCCGACCATTCCCATCCTTGAACGGGTGAAGGGCTTCAAACTCGGCATGAACGATCGCGAGTTGAACGAGTGGATCAGGCTCATTGCGCAAAGCAGCATAGGCTGACCATTGATCGAGGCCAATTTGAAGTTGAGCTTGGGCAATGGTGACAAATGCCGCTTCTTCCATTGCGCAGCCGGGATGCCCTATCCAGTTCTGCTCATTTCTGAATGACCCAGGGTCCTTGTCGCGACCGCGGACGCCTTGCATCAGAAGGGCATGAGCCTGCCGCAGGATATGCGCACTCAAGGGTGTTTCAGCAACGGCTTTGGCCGCGAAGTTCAGCGCATTCCGGTAATTCCAGATTTCCTCGGCGTCCTCCCGTTTGGGCTGAGACACGTGGCGGTCGGCCCCCGCTTCAATCTCGAGAACCTCGCCCATCGTGACATTCGTACCCTCTATCCTTGAAGACAGAACCGCCTCTTGCGTCGTCAATGGGGATAGCAGCACGGCAGCATTGGGGATGGCACGCAGCAATCCGTCGTATCGGGCAAGCGCGGCATTGGCTTGACCTATGAGCGGAACAAGACGGGCCCAATCAATGTCACGGGGCGGAAATTTTTCAAGATGGTAATGGACCGGGGGCATGCGACTACGCTTCGCTCCCCCGCATCAATTCCCACAGGCGATGCGGCAGGAGCGGTGCCTTGCGCGGGACGACTCCCACGGCATGGCGGATGGCGGAGAAGATTGCGGGCGCTGTCGGGATGAGCGCGGGTTCGCCGATGCCCTTGGCTCCCGATGGCCCCAGCGGCTCATGGGCTTCGACCAGAATGATCTCGATCTCCGGCATGTCGCCAAAGGTCGGGATCAGATAATCATGCAGGTTCTCGGTGCGTCCGGGAATGAACTCCTCCATCAGGGCGAGGCCAAGCCCCTGGGCGATGCCGCCATGGATCTGCCCCTCCACCAGCATGGGGTTGATGGACCGTCCGACATCGTGGGCCGCTATGATCTTGCGGACCTTCACCGTCCCCAGGTCGCGATCCACATCCAGGGATACGGCCTGCGCGGCAAAACCATAGGTGGCGTAGGGGACGCCCTGCCCCTGCGCATCCAGCGGTGTGGTGGGCGGATCGAAGGTGCCGATGCCTTCCAGCACAGTCCCATCGGCGAGCAGTGGCAGGCTGCCCAGATCAAGCGCAGTCTTGCGGCCATTGTCTTCGACCTTCAGCACGGAGTCGCCGAATGCGATGCTGGCTTCCGGCCCGGCATTGGTGCGCCGCAGGATTTCCGCCCGCAGCGCCTTGCCTGCGAGTTCCGCCGCCTTGCCGGAGACAAAAGTCTGGCGGGAGGCCGAGGTCTTGCCCGCGTCGAAGGTCTTGTCCGTATCGCCCACCACGGAGCGGATGAGATGCACGGGTGCCCCCAGAGCATCCGCCGCGATCTGGCCGAGCACGGTGGTCGATCCCTGCCCGATGTCCACGGCGCCATTCCAGAACGTGATCGCACCTGAGGCATCGAGGGTCAGGCGCATCGTGGACGGATTGGACATGGAGGTGTTGCCGATGCCGTACCACATGCAGGCGATGCCGACGCCTCGGCTGAGATGACCGGTGGACCTGTTGAACGCGGCGGCATCCGCCAGCATGGCCCGCCAGCCCGGCTTGAGCCTCTCCAGGCATTCCGCCAGGCCCGCGCTGGCCTGCAGCACCTGCCCCGTCGGCGTGCGGTCGCCCACGCGGAGCGCGTTGATCAGGCGGAACTCCAGCCGGTCGATGCCCACCTTCTCGGCCAGCGTGTCATAGAGCGATTCCTGCGCGATGGCCGCCTGTGGGATGCCGAAGCCGCGGAAAGCGCCAGCCGGTGTCTCGTTGGTGTAGATCGCCCGAGTCCGGTTGCGGACATGGGGAACCTTGTAGGGACCGGTAGCGTGGACCGGCACGCGATTCGCCACGGTCGGCCACCAGGAGGCATAGGCTCCTGTGTTGAAATCCGCGTCCATCTCGAAGGACAGCAGGCTTCCGTCGGCGTCGCAGCTTGCCCGCGCGAAGACCTCGGAGGGGTGACGCTTGGTCGTGGAAGCCATGCTCTCGATGCGGTTATAGACACAGCGCACCGGCGTGCCGGGGCAATGCCAGGCCGCAAGCGCGATGAGCGGCTGCACCGAGACATCGAGCTTGCCGCCAAAGCCACCGCCGCAGGCTGAAGCGAGGATCACGACATCGCCCACGGGCAGACCCAGCACCCGGGCCACCTCGTCGCGATCCATCATCGGGGCCTGCGTGCAGGCGAAAACCTGGACCGTGTCACCCCTCCGGATGGCATAACCCGCCTCCGGTTCGATATAGGCGTGCTCAACGAAACCCGTCTCGTAATGTCCCTCGGCGGTGAAGGCTGCGGTGGGAAATGCCGCTAGCACGTCACCGCACTCCACAAGGCCACGGGTCAGGACATTGTCGGGCTTGAACGCATGCAGGGGAGGATCGGCCTTCAGGCCCGCCGCGATGCCGATGGCGGCTGGTTCAATCTGCCAATCAATCGGCAAGTCATCGATGCATATCGCATCGACAGCCTTGCGCTCGCCGAGGATGGCGAGGATGGCTTCGCCACGATAGCGGACATGACCGTCCGCCAGCACGGGCTGGTCCTTGAGATCGGGATAGACGCCGAAGGAGTTGTGACCGGGCACATCACGGGCCGTGAACACGCGTGTGATGCCGGGTGTTGCCTTTGTCCAGGCCGCAAGGTCACCGAATGCGAACTGCGCGCGCGCATGAGGCGAGCGGATCGCCCGCAGCCATAACGCGTCTGCGGGTGCTGCATCGGCGCCGAAGAGGGCAGAGCCATCGATCCGGGACGCACCGTCAAGCTTCGGGATACGCTGGCCGATGGCGCCTTCCTTCTCCCGAGGGAGAAGGTGGCCGCCGCAGGCGGTCGGATGAGGGAGAACCCCTGAGATCAGGGATCCGCCCTCATCCGTCATGCTCTGCATGACATCTTCCCCCGAGGGGGTAGGAGAAAGCGCTGCGGCTACCGCATCCACGATTTTTTCGTATCCCGTGCAGCGGCAGAGCACGCCACCCAGCGCGTCCATAATGTCGGCGCGTGAGGGTGCTGTGTTGCGGGCCAGCAAGTCAGACGCCGCCATCAGCATTCCGGGCGTGCAGATGCCGCATTGGACCGCGCCATGTTTGGCGAAACTGGCTTGCAGAAGCTGTCCCGCCTGGGACGCCGCAAGCCCTTCCACTGTGATGATCTGCCCACCATCGGCTTGAGCCGCCGGGACAAGGCAGGCGCAGACCTGCTGGCCCGCAAGGCTGACCGTGCAGGCTCCGCAATCGCCCGCGTCGCAGCCCACCTTGGTGCCCGTCAGCCCCAGATGATCCCGCAGCACCTCGCTGAGGCGAGTCGCGGGAGGAATGGTCAACAGATGATCGTTCCCGTTGACGGTGAGGGTGATCTCGACGGTGTCGGGTCGATGGTGAAGGGTCATGCCGCCCTCTCCTGCGGCATCGCCAGCCCGGCGAGAGCACGGCGGACAAGCGTCGCCGCCGCGTCGCGCCGATAGACGGCTGTAGCCCGCACATCGTCGATAGGGTCAAGCGCGGCAAGCATGCTGGCATCGACAGTGCGAGGCGCTGCCTCCAGCGTTTCTCCGAGCAGACGTTGCTCCAGAAGAGCCAACCGCTGGGGCGCGGCAGAACAGGCCCCCACCGCGATCCTGGCACCTAGAATGCGCCCCTTGGCATCCAGCGCGATGTTGGCCGCGACAGAAGCGATGGAGATGACGAGATAGGCACGCGCACCAAGCTTCAGAAAGATCGAGTGCTCGCTTTCCAGAGGGTCGGGAACAAGCACGGCAGTGACGAGTTCGTCCCGTTGCAAGGCCGTCCGGCGGTTGCCGAGGATGAACTGCGAAAGTGGCAGCCGTCTCCTGCCCGCGAGCGAGGCCAATTCCACCTGAGCATCGAGTGCCAGCAGAGGCGGAACGCCGTCGGCGGCGGGCGAGGCGTTGCAGATGTTGCCAACGACAGTACCACGGTTCTGGATCTGCACACCGCCGACCTGACGGGACGCCTGCTTCAGCCCATCGAAGGCCGGATGCAAGGGCGCATCGAGAATGGCTGTCCACGTCGCCAAGGCACCGATGCGCAGGACGCCAGGCTCCTGCACCACGCCTGCCAAATCCCCAATCGCCGAGAGATCGAGGATTCTCCGGGGAGATGGCTGGAACCAGGCTTGCCGTGTCTTGACCGCCGGGAAGTAATCCGTACCGCCCGCCAGCGGCACAAGCCGGTCGAGGGCATTGTCGGGACGATTGGCCGCATCCGCCGCCAACGCCTTCAGCGCATCTTCCAGTGTCGTCGGACGGAGCCAGGTCGCCATCCGCTCATGCCTCACGAGACGCCGAGCTTCTTCTGCAGGCTGGTCGAGGAGGTCGTGTACTGGAAGGTCAGCCGCTTGTCGGGATAGACATAGCGGTGCACTTTCTGCGCGGCGAGTGCTGCTTCGTGGAAGCCCGAGAGGATGAGCTTGAGCTTGCCGGGGTAGCGGTTGATATCGCCTATCGCGAAGATGCCGGGGGTCGATGTCTCGAAGGTTTCCGTGCCGACGCTGATCAGGTTCTCATCCAGATTCAGCCCCCATTCGGCCACCGGACCAAGCTTCATCGTCAGGCCGAAGAAGGGCAGCAGCGTGTTGCAGGGAATATCGAACACCTCGCCGTCATTGCCCTTGATGGTTGCCGCAGCAAGCTTGGGGGCGTCGCCCTTCAGCCCGGTGACCTGGCCGAAACGCAGCGCCACCTTGCCCTGTGCGACGAGAGCGCGCATCTGCTCGACCGAGTGGGGCGCGGCGCGGAACTCGTCGCGGCGGTGCAGCAGGGTCAGGCTTTTCACAACGGGGGCCAGGTTGAGCGTCCAGTCCAGTGCCGAATCACCCCCACCGACGATCAGCACATCGCGCTCCCGGAAGGTCTCCATCTTGCGCACGGCATAGAACACGCCTTCGCCTTCGTAGGTCTCGATGGCAGGAATTGGCGGCTTTTTCGGCTGGAACGAGCCACCGCCCGCCGCCACCAGCACTGCCTTTGCCTCGAACACCGTCCCGGCATCGGTGGTCACGCGGAACTTCGGCGCTTCGGCAGTGCCCAGGCTGTTCACGCTGTCCACCTGCTGGTTGAGGTGGAAAACCGGCGCAAACGGCTCGATCTGCTGCATCAGATTGTCCACCAGGCCCTGCCCGGTGACCATGGGAAAGCCGGGAATGTCGTAGATCGGCTTTTCAGGGTAAAGTTCGGCGCATTGGCCGCCGATTTTCGGCAGGATATCGACGAGATGGCACTTGATATCGAGCAATCCCAGCTCGAAAACCGCGAAAAGGCCGCATGGTCCCGCCCCGATGATCAGGACATCGGTTTCGATTGTTGTCGTCTCACTCATGGAAAAGGAACATTCCGTTGATCATTGTCTGGACCGAACGATAGAACCCGCCCTGCAGGGTGTCCATAGGTGGAAACCGGATGGAAAGGCATTGCTCTTTCCCAGTGGCCACTGGTAGCGTTTCTGGCACAGATACAATGGCTGACCGGCATGGATTTCACCCTTCCCCCTGAACTTGACGACTTTCGCCTTCGCACCCGCGCTTTCGTGGCGGAGCATATCCTGCCGCTGGAGGCAGAACCGGAGAGCTACGACAAGCACGAGAACATCCGCATGGATGTGCTCAAGCGCGTGCAGGCCAAGGCGCGAACCGCCGGTCTGTGGTCGCCGCAGGTGCCGAAGGAGCTGGGTGGTATGGGCCTCCCCATGATCGGCCAGGCCGCGATGTACGAGGAAGCCAACCGCTCGATCTTCGGGCCGGTCTGCTTCAATTGCGCCGCGCCTGATGATGGCAACATGCGCGTGCTCAGCCAGGTTGCGAGCGAGGCGCAGAAGGAGCGATGGCTGAAGCCGATCGTTGCAGGGGCGGTGCGCTCCGCCTTCGTCATGACCGAGCCGCACCCCGGCGGTGGCTCCGATCCCGGCATGATCACCACGAAAGCCACGCGCAAGGGGGATCGCTGGAGCATATCGGGCCACAAGTGGTTCATCACGGGCGCTGGCGTGGCACAGCATTTCATCCTGATGGCGCGCACCTCCGACGATCCGCGCAAGGGATTGACGGCATTTCTCTTCGACCGCGACCAGCCGGGATGGGAGATCGTGCGGCGCATCGGCATCATGGGGCCGGAAGAGCATGGCGGGCATTGCGAGCTTCTGTTCAAGGGCCTGGAGGTCAAGGACGACGCCGTGCTGATGGCGGTCGGCGATGGCCTCAAGGTGACGCAGATCCGGCTCGGCCCGGCGCGTCAGACCCATTGCATGCGCTGGCTCGGCCTCGCCAAGCGATCGATGGAGATCGCCCAGGCCTATGTGAACACGCGGGAGGGCTTCGGCGTGAAGCTGAAGGACCGTGAAAGCGTGCAGATCAAGCTGGGCCAGGTGGCCTCCGCCATCGAGATTGGGCGGTTGCTGGTGATGAAGGCGGCCTGGAAGCTCGACGCGGGGGACTTCGCCCGCAAGGAGGTCTCCATGGCGAAGAACCACGTGGCGGATACGCTGCAACTTGCGGCGGATACGGCGATCCAGCTGTGTGGCGCAAGGGGCTACTCCAAGGATACGGTGCTCGAATGGATCTACCGCTATGCCCGCCAGGCCCGGCTGGTCGATGGCGCGTCGGAGGTGCATTCCATGGTGCTGGCGAATGCCTACCAGAAGGAAGGGGATGCCTTCTGGAGCTGGGGGGCTTGATGGAGGGCGATGTTGTGATATCCGTACTGAAGACAGGGGACTTTGAAAATGGCGAAAGAAATACTGAACAACTTTGCAACACCTGAACAGATCATCGCATACGTTACGGACAAAACTAAACCAACCTCGATACGGCAAGTAAAGGCCTTTGGTCCAAATAGTTTTGGTGATAAAAAATTATGGGAAATTTGGTATTTTAAGCAGAGAGATCAAGAATATGATACGTGTTACGTAACAGAGCATATGCAATCTGATCAGAAAGTAAAATTAAATTTTTATCTTAATTTTAGTGATTTTGCTTTTTTTCTCAATAACCAAATTGATGAAAAATCAAATGAATTTAATCTTCGCAAATATGCCATGGCATTTGCAATCATATTGTTTCTGACAACTATTATTTATTCCATTATTATGCACTTTTCTGGAGCAGGAGGGATAAAATCACAAGATTTACTTACTTTTGTTGGAGCAGCCTTTATGGTTGCAGTAGGCTATGCTTTTTATCGAAAAAACCAGAATCCGCAGAGCTAAAGTGGTTGATTTACAACGACTAAAACTTTGGTTTGTCGTCACGTTCAACGTTGAGGTCGTGATATCGAGTATAACCACATTGAAGGGGGGCGGAATTCAGGAAAACTGGGCCGTCGAGGCACTTGTTAACGGCGAACCACGTGCGTTCGTCTTGCGCAAGGACGCTGAAGCAACCATCGATGCCAGCCATTCCCGCCGCAACGAGTTCGCGCTGATCACGGCGGCCCATGCGGCTGGCGTGACGGTGCCGGAGCCTATTGCATTCTGCGACGATGCAAGCGTAATCGGTGGCCCCTTCGCGCTGATGGCCAAGGTTCCCGGCGTCGGGCTGGGGTCCAAGGTGGTGAAAGGCGTGAACGATGCTGATCGCCCTGCCCTGACAGCGCGGCTGGCGCGGGAGATGGCCCGCATTCACGCGATCCTGCCGCCACAGGCCGAATTGACCTTTCTCGGCAAGCCACCTGCCGATTTCGCCATGGCCGAGGTGGCCCTGATGCGCGACTGGCTGGACCGCCTGGCTCTGTCGCGCCCCGGCCTCGAATGGGCCTTGCGCTGGTGCGAACTCCACATCCCGAAACAGCGCGAGACCACGCTGATCCATCGCGACTTCCGCACCGGCAACTACATGGTGGACGGGGGAGACCTGACCGCCATCCTCGATTGGGAATTCGCCTGCTGGGGCGATCCGATGTTCGACATCGGATGGCTGATGGCGGAGTGCTGGCGTTTCAGCCGCCCCGATCTCGAAGCAGGTGGTGTGGGCGAAAGGGCTGTGTTCTATGCGGCCTATGAGCGGGAGAGTGGACGCAAGGTCGATGATGCTGCTGTCCGCGCCTATGAAGTGCTCGCCCATTGCCGCTGGGCGGTGATCGCGCTGCAACAGGGTGACCGCCACACCTCGGGGCGCGAACCGTCGCTGGAGCACGCGCTCACGGGCAGGATGGCGGAGGAGCTTGAGCTGATGGCCCTGCGCCTGACCAGGCCCGAGCGCTGGCGCTTGCGGCATGACGGAGGGCTTGGCGCATGAGCAACAACCAGACTGCGCTTGCCGAATTTCTCGATGCGGCTGAAAAGCTACTGCGCAATAAAGTTGTAGAGGCGAGCAAGGACGAGGCTCGATTCACCGGATTGATGGTCGCCAGTGCCTTGGGCATGGCGCGGCGGGAGATTGCGCTCCAGGGGCAGCTTCGGTCGGCACACAAGGACCTTGCGGAACTGGCGCCACAGCCGTCGCCCTTCCCCGATGCGTATGCAGCGCTGACCCAACTCATTCGCGCCGGACTGATGGATGGTCAGGACGAGCTTTTCCGGCGGTTGCTGGTCGATGCCATCACGCGCACATCAGTGACCAGGCCGCAGGTGGTGAGCGAACACGAACAGCGGCTGGCTGGGCTGCACGAGATCGCGGCCCCTTGACCTCACCCCCACAACCCGCTGCACTGCACCCATGACACGCACACTGCTGCTGAAGAACGCCGATATCCTCGTGACCATGGACTACACCCGCCGCGAAATCGCGGGCGGTGGCGTCTATGTCGAGGGAAACCGCATCATCGCGGTGGGGCCATCATCGTCACTTCCCGCCGATGCCGACGAAACAATCGACATGGCTGGGCATGTGCTGATGCCCGGCCTCGTCAACACGCATCACCATATGTTCCAGAGCCTGACGCGGGCGACGCCGGGCGGGCAGGATGCCGAGCTGTTCGGCTGGCTGAAGGCGCATTACCCCATCTGGTCGCGCATCACGCCGGAGATGTTCCATGTTTCGGCCAAGACGGCGATGGCGGAGCTGATGCTGTCGGGCTGCACCACAACATCGGATCACCATTAACTCTATGTGAATGGAGCGAAGCTCGAACAGGCCAACGAGGAGGCAAGCGATCTTGGCATAAGGTTTCACGCGGCGCGCGGCGCGATGAGCGTGGGCGAGAGCAAGGGTGGCCTGCCACCCGATGCCATCGTCGAGCAGGAGCCCGCCATCCTGAAGGAGATGCAGAGGCTGATCGAGCGCTGGCATGATCCAGCCTTCGGCGCCATGCTGCGCATCGTGCTCGCTCCCTGTTCCCCCTTCACGGTGAGCGATGCGCTGATGGCAGAATCGCGTGATCTGGCACGATCCTTTGGTGTCTCGCTGCACACGCATCTGGCCGAGAATGACAACGACATTGCCTATAGCCTGGAGCGCTACGGCAAGACGCCGACGCAATATGTGGAGGATCTCGGCTGGGTCGGCCCCGATGTGTGGCACGCGCATTGCGTGAAGCTTGATGATGCGGGCATCCGGCTGTTCGGGCGCACCGGCACGGGTGTCGCGCATTGCCCCTGCTCGAACATGCGGCTGGCATCGGGCATCGCGCCGATCCGGCGCATGCGGGCGGAGCGTGTACCGGTCGGCCTTGGCGTCGATGGCTCGGCCTCGGCGGATGCGGGCCATCTGCTGGCCGAGGCGCGGCAGGCGATGCTGCTCGCACGCGTCAGCGGTGACCCCGCCGCGATGACGGGGCGGGACGCGCTGGAGATCGCCACACTGGGCGGTGCTCAGGTGCTGAACCGCACCGATATCGGCGTGCTGAAGCCTGGCATGGTGGCCGATCTGGTGGCTTTCGACATGCGCAGCCTCGATTTCGCCGGGGGCCTGCATGACCCCGTTGCGGCGCTGGTGTTCTGCACGCCCGCAAGGGTCAACTGGTCGGTCATCAACGGGCAGGTCGTTGTGAGGGAGGGTCGGTTGACGGCGCTGGACCTGCGCCGCCATGTCGAGCGCCACAACAAGCTAGCCGCCCGGCTTGTCCGCGGCGAGTGAACGCGCATCACGATCAACCAGAAGGCGCTGATAGGCCAGGCCGATGCCGATCAGCACGCCGCCAAGACCGATGAAGGACAACGCCCGGAGCAGTCCGGTCAATTCGGCCATGTCGAACAGGAACACCTTCAGCACCGCAAGCATGACAAAGATGGCGGAGATCAGCCGCGTTGGACGCGAGCCGAGGCGGAAGCCGATGGCAAGCAGCGCGACACCGAAAATCAGCGTGCCAACGGAATAGGCGTAGTGCTCGACATCGCCGACGGGAGCGAAAGCGAAGCGTGCCGTGCCCGCGAAGAAACGCCTGATCTGCGCAGCGCAATAGAGATATCCCAGCGCAATCGCAGCAATCCGGTTGGCATCCACCAGTCGCGCGGTGAAGACGCCAGGCCTGGTCCGACCCAGATAGGCCAGCACGCCCATGGCCAGCGCGGGCAACAGCATGCCGACGGAAGATGAATCCAGGAAAGGCGGGCCAGACATCAACACGCCACCCCACGGGTTTGCCATCCCGATGACCAGCACGACCACCAGCACCAACCCAGCGATGTTGGCGGCAATGGCGGGGCGACGCAACGGTTCGACCCTTGCCGCACTCCAGCGTTGCCGCAAGCCGAAGAGGATGAGGCCTGGCAGCAGACAGGCCAGGACATAGAGGCCGGATTCTCCCAGGCCGAAGCGGAAGCGATCCAACAGGTCCGAACCATGGAAGGCGTGGCGAATGGCGTAAACCGTGAAGAGTGCCGCCAGCGCTGCTGAAGCTGCGCCCGTCACCTTCACATTGCGATCCCGCAGTTGCCGTGACAGCAGATAGGCCGTGGCAGCCAGCAACAGGGCGGGCAGAGCATAGGCCGCGAGGTAGCTGTTCAGCACCGGCCATGCCGCCTCGGGCTGATAGAGCGGGGCGGAAATCGCACGCAGCACCGCCGTCGTCGAAAAGGCCGCAACGGCGCGGCGCAGCATCGGCAGGGGTTGGCGATCACTCAAAACCGCACCAGCCAGCGCCGCCGAAGCAAAGCCCACCGCCATCCACAGGCCAGGCAAGGCGAAGACGATAGACAATCCTAGGGCGAGCGCCGCACCAGCGCCATAGCCGCCCGCGCCTGTCGTCACCAGATCGTCCTGTGCGCCTTTCAGCAGGCGCGCGGTGGCGAGGGCGAGAAGCCCGCACAGCACCGCGAGAGTGGCTGCCGCTGGCAGGTTCTGGATCAGGCCCTCGCTGCGCAAGGCCCAGGCCAGCACCAGAACCGGCGCGGCAAGGCCAGCCGTGATGGCGATGGCCATCAGGCCAGGCGTATCATGCTGCACTTTCGGGCTCGCACGACGCAGGAACAGCGCGAGGGGCAGACCAGCCAGCAATACCGCAGCAGCGAGACCGAATGGCAACAGCAAGCCCGGCGCGGCAGGCGGCGTCGTGACGACCAGCAACGCGCCCTTGAGGACACGGATCACAGGCAGGCTGGAGCCTTGCAGCGATGGCCATGTCAGGAGCATGCCCAGCGGCAGCAGTCCCGCCGCCACGATGGCCGGCGCCCCGCGCCCGCTGAAGACCGCCGTCAGCGTGATGACCAGCACCGCCAGAAGGGCGATAATGGCATACAAGCCCGGCCCGCCCGCATGGGACACGAAGGAGAGGCCGAGCGCCGCCGCAAGACCAGCGAGGGCAACCACGGACTGCGGTCCCTCCAGCGGCGTTGGCTCCTGGCTGAACCAGCATAGCGCAGCGGCAAAGATCGCCATGGCCACGAGCATGAATGTCAGTTCGGCGACGGGCATCTGATCCTGACCTGCGATCAGCAGGGCGGTCCACAGACCGACGCCGACAATCACGGCGGCACCAAGCCAGCGTGTCCTGAGGCGATTCTGCACCGCCATGGCTGCGGCAGTCACCGCCAGCAGAAAGATCACCAACGGCCAACGGCTGCTGCTGTCGCCACCGATCAGAACCGGCGTGGCGTAGGAGGCGACGAGCCCGACACCCGCCAGCGCCTGTCCATGCAGCAAAGCGGCCCACAATGAGGCCAAGCCGATGAGGCCCAGCAGCACGAAGGTGAGGGCCTGCGGCAGGAAGCCATACACCGCGTAGGCCGCATAGACCGTGCCGAACAGGCCGACGATGCCTGCTGCTGTCAGGGCCAATGGCGCGTGCTCGACCGGCAGTTCCGCCAGCCGCCGGGGCAGCACGGCACCACGGCGCAGAAGCTCGCCCGCACCCAGCAGCACGAAGGAGAATGCCGCTGCCATCAGAAGGCGCGCAACAGGACCGAAATACCCTGCTTCGATGGTGTAGCGCACGAGGAACAGGCTGCCCAAAGCCAGGGCAAGTCCGCCGACCCAGATGGCCCAGCGCGTGCCGATAAGCTCCTCGAAATCCTGGCGGGGCGGTGGCGGCAAGGGTGGTGGAGATGGCTGGATGCTCGCCGGCAATGGCGGGGGGAGCACGACCTTCGCGATCAAACCTGGGGGAAGAGGGGGTGGCAGGGCCGAACTGATGGCTTCAATGCCAGACTTCTCGGTGACCCTTGGCCCGGATGCCTTCTGCCTCGTGGCAGCCCTAGGCTTCGCCTCGGCGGGCTTCATGTCCAAGGCAGGCGTTGTCGGTGTCGCGATCTGCACCCGCAGGGCATCGACCTGCTGTTGCAGCCGGGCAATCTGAGCCAGCAATGGCTCCAACATTGCCCGCGTCGCGGCCGAATGGTTGCGGCTGCTGATGGCGATGATCGGCACGCCGATGAGCAGAAATCCGACAACAGCGATGAGGCCGAGAATCCCGAGTATTTCCATGGGCGGAGATTACAGGTCTGACCACGGGGTGCAACTCGGGTCAGTGGCCGGTATCCGCCCGAGTGATGACGCCTAACTTCTTGAGGGCTGATGGCTCTGCGGCTTTGCCTTCAGCTTCAGTGCCTCGAGGTCGGCCCGTTCGCGCGGCGTATTGCGCATGATCTGGTCCTTGCCGGGCTGATAGGGCTGCGGCACGGGCACATCGACGCCGTACCAGGCAGCGGCCCGCAAGGTGAAGCCGGGGTCGACCAGATGCGGGCGTGCCAGAGCCACGAGATCGGCACGGCCCGCCGCGATAATGGTGTTGATCTGGTCGGCGGTGGTGATGTTTCCGACGCACATCGTGGCGATATCCGCCTCGTTGCGGATCTGATCCGAGAACGGCAGCTGGAACATGCGGCCGTAGACAGGGCGCGAGCGCGCCGTTGTCTGGCCTGTGGAAACGTCGACGAGGTCGCAGCCCGCGTCGGCGAAGGCGCGGGCGATCG
>JANNFV010000268.1:0-2090 GCA_031380285.1 Hyphomicrobiales bacterium
GACCGGGTGACTCCGATCAGTGAAAAAATACAAGGCGCTCCAGTCTCCCTCCTGTGGGAAATGTGATTCGCAGAAGGAAGATTATGGAACTTGAAGCGATAATTTTCACGCCTGCCGATAGTAGTCGCGATACCAGGCAACAAACGCCTCGATGCCAGCCGAAACCGGTGTCGATGGCCGATAGCCCGTGATTGCTTCCAGCAGTTCGGCAGACGCGTAAGTCGCGGGCACGTCACCCTTCTGCATATCGAGGAAGTTCTTCTTGGCCGGTTTGCCGACGCAGCGCTCGATCTCGGAAATGTAATCCATCAGTTTGACTGGCATGCCGCCGCCGATGTTGACCACCCGGAACGGCGCGACGCCGGAGAGGGAATCGTGGTTGCCGACGGGAGCACCCATCACGGGAGGATGGCCAACCAGCCTTGTGATCGCCTCGACCAGGTCGTCGATATAGGTGAAGTCGCGCTCCATCTTGCCATGGCCATAGACGTCGATCGGTTCTCCCGCGATCGTGGCACGCACGAACTTGAACAAGGCCATGTCGGGCCTGCCCCAGGGGCCATAGACCGTGAAGAAGCGAAATGCCGTGGTGGGGATACCCCAGAGATGCGCATAGGAATGCGTCATCGCCTCCGTCGCCTTCTTGGTGGCGGCATAGAAGGTCAGCGGGTGGTCCGACTGGTCCGTCTCGCGGAAGGGCATCGCGGTGTTGCCGCCGAACACCGAACTGGTCGAGGCCAGCAGGAAATGGCCGGGCTGCCATTGCCTGACCGCCTCCATCACATTGAAGGTGCCGATGAGGTTGCCATCGACATAGGCCCGCGGGTTGTCGAGGCTGTAGCGCACGCCCGCTTGGGCCGCGAGATGGATGACGATCTCGGGTGCCGTCGCTTCCATGACAGCGTTCAGACGATCCGCATCCTCCAGCAGGAAGGCGTGGTGCTGGTAGAGGTTGGATTGCTGCAGGATGGCGACACGCGCCTGCTTCAGCCTGACATCGTAATAGGCTGTCATGCCATCAATGCCGGTCACCGAATGACCCTCGGCAATCAGACGCCGGGACAGGTGAAAGCCGATGAAACCCGCAGAGCCCGTTATGAGAAACCGCATTACGCCCACCTTCTGAACTGGCGGAGCAGAACGCTGAATCAGGGCCGCCTGTCAACGTCCGGCATGCAAACTCATGACTTTAGGGGTCTGGGCACCATGGGCATCGCCACCATCGATTGCCTGCTGGATAGGCCGCCCAAGGATCAGCCGCCTATCTGCCCTCCCATGCGGCAATGCCTAATTTTTCGGCAGTGTGCCATGAAAGGGCTCCCCCCGGGTGATGATGTTTTGGCGATATTGAGCGCTTTCCGCCCGATTATCGGCAGCCTCGCAAGATTCACGCCTGTAAAATGGAATTGCAGGGACAATTTCACAGCCGCAAAAGCGGATTTTCTTCCGGCATTTCTTTGGCACGTCGCTTGCTGTGAAAGTGCGAGAGCTCGCGAAACAGCGGGACAATGGATGCTCAAGCAGGAGTGACACCGATGACAATGACACGGCGTGGAGTAATGGGCGCAGCCCTTGGCGGCGCGGCAGTTCTGGCAGGCGGCATTCGCCCGTCATTCGCGCAGGGCGCACCGATCAAGGTCGGCATCCTGCATTCGCTTTCCGGCACGATGGCGATTTCGGAGACGACCCTCAAGGACGTCATGCTGATGCTGATCGACCAGCAGAACGCCAAGGGCGGGTTGCTCGGCCGCAAGCTCGAAGCCGTCGTGGTCGATCCGGCCTCGAACTGGCCGCTCTTCGCCGAAAAGGCGCGTGAGCTGATTTCCAAGGACAAGGTTTCCGCCGTGTTCGGCTGCTGGACGTCGGTGTCGCGGAAATCCGTGCTCCCCGTGTTCAAGGAACTGAACAGCATCCTGTTCTATCCCGTGCAGTACGAAGGCGAAGAATCAGAGCGCAACGTGTTCTACACCGGTGCCGCTCCCAACCAGCAGGCCATTCCTGCCGTTGACTATCTGATGTCGAAGGACGGTGGCGAGGCCAAGCGCTGGGTTCTGGCCGGCACCGACTATGTCTATCCGCGCACCACGAAC
>JANNFV010000444.1:0-6799 GCA_031380285.1 Hyphomicrobiales bacterium
CAGCGCTCCCATGATGGTTTCGCCCACCTGCTCGGAGGACACCTCGGTTTCGCCCATGCTTTCGAGCTGGCTGACGATGCCGTTGATCAGGCGCTCGACCCGTTCGGGCGAGACATCGCGCTTGCGCAGCGCCACCGAGACGGACCGCGCCAGCTTGTCACGCTCGAAGGGTACGCGGCGCCCAGAGCGCTTGACTACCGTCAGTTCCCGCAATTGCACGCGCTCGAACGTCGTGAAACGGCCCCCGCAGGCGTCGCAGACACGGCGGCGGCGAATGGTCGTGTGGTCATCCGCCGGGCGGCTGTCCTTGACCTGGGTTTCGAGGGAGCCGCAAAACGGGCAGCGCATCGCACGGTTCTTTCAGTTTGAAGCAGGACGTAGGGGGGCAAGGGGCGCGGGTCAACACAGGACCGGTCAATCATGCGCTACAACGGCTTCACCTTGACCGCAGGGCGGTGCTTCCAGCGGTTGCGCAGCTTTTCGAGATTGTCTCCTGCCTGCAAGCGGTTGCCGCGCTCCAGCAATTCCGTGACATAGGTGTCGTAATCGACGCCCGCCGCTTCTGCGCGGGACAGCCGGAACATCATGATGTCGTAGGGCGTGGACTTGCGGGCGCGGCGCAGGGCGGCCTTCCACTGAAAATACACGTTGGGATCACCGTCTTCCCACTCCGAAATGTGCTCGGGGGGGTCTTCCAGCGGAGGACCACCGTTGTGGTCGGGCGGGAGAGGGGGGTCTTTGTCGGACATGATCTTGACTCTACTATAATAGAATTTATTCTATGATCATGGATAAAGATCAAGCGACAGGGTCGAGCGCGGGCGTTGATCTGGATGGCAGGATTGCTTCCCGCGTCAAGGCTCTTCGTATCGCCGCCGGTTTCACCATCGACGGTCTGGCGGAGAAATCCGGCGTTTCGCGCGCCATGATCTCGCGGATCGAGCGCGGTGAGGCCAGCCCCACGGCTGTTTTGCTCGCCAAGCTGTCCAACGCGCTTGGCGTGACGCTGTCGCAACTGTTCCGTGACGAGGGCGATGAGGGCCTGCTGGTGCGGGCTGCCACGCGGCCCTCATGGCGTGATCCTGAAACTGGCTATGTCCGCCGCAACGTTTCCCCCGTGTCATCGCCGGTGGACATCGTGGACGTGACATTGCCGTCGGGTGCCAGGGTCACGCATGACAACGCGGTGGCGTTGCACCTTACCCAACTGGTCTGGGTGTTCAGCGGGCAGCTCACGTTGCTGGTCGATGGTGCCATCCATGTGCTGGGCCAGGGGGATTGCCTGCAGATGCGGCTGGATCAGCCCATCAGCTTCCGGAACCAGTCCGACCTCGATGTGCGCTATGCCGTTGTGCTCGCAAGGAGCAGCCGATGACAATCACCATCCGGTCCATTGCTGCGGACGAAGCGCGTCGCCAGTTGCCAGGCCTTGCGGCTCTGCTTGTCGATGCGGTGGCCCATGGTGCATCCGTCAATTTCATGGCCGGGTTTTCGCTGCCGGAAGCCGAAGCGTATTGGCTGAAGCAGATCGCAGGACTTGCGGGAGGGGATCGCATCTGGCTGCTGGCCGAGCAGGAAGGCAGACTTGTGGGCACCGTGATGTGTGTGTTCGCGCCTCAGCCCAACCAGCCGTTCCGGGCGGATGTCTCCAAGATGCTGGTGCATTCGGCGCAGCGGCGGCAGGGCATTGGCGCGATGCTGCTGGCGGCTGTCGAGGCAGCAGCCTTGAAGGCTGGCAAGACCTTGCTGGTTCTTGATACCGGCGCGGGCAGCGCTGGCGACAGGCTCTATCGCCGCTGCGGCTGGACGGCCATCGGCTCGATCCCGAGTTATGCCTACACAACGGACGGCAAGCCCGAGGCCGCGACGTTTTTCTACAAGCAACTGGCGCCGACGCCGGTGTGGAGGGAATGATCAGAACGCCGCCGCGACCTCGGCCATCACCGCCTTCGCCACCGCCACCGGGTCCGCGGCCTGCGTGATCGGTCGGCCGACCACGAGATGATCCGCTCCCGCCCGGATGGCGTCACCCGGCGTCATCACGCGCTTCTGGTCACCCGAGGCGGAGCCTGCGGGGCGCACGCCGGGCGTCACGATCTTCAGGGCTTGCCCGACCGTCTCCCGCACAGAAACGATCTCCAGCGGCGAGCAGACCAGGCCGGCCGCATGGTTTTCCTGCGCCTGTCGCGCCCGGCGGCGCACCAGGTCCGTGATGCCCATGCCGTAGCCAGCGCGGGCCGCATCGTCCTCGCTCATCGAGGTCAACACGCTGACGCCCAGAATGCCGAGGGCCGAGCCTTTCGCGCCAAGTGCGGCAGCAGCCAGCGTCTGGGGATAGGCGTGCACGGTCATGAAGGTGGCACCAGTGCCTGCGATTTGCGCCGTGGCGCGTTCGACGGTGTTGGGAATGTCATGCAGCTTGAGGTCGAAGAACACCCTCTTGCCCGCGCGGATCAGGCGTTCTCCAAAGGGAATTCCACCGATATAGGCGAGTTCCATGCCGATCTTGTAGAAAGTGACGCTGTCGCCAAGCTGCTCGACCAGACGCTCGGCCTCGGCGATTCCCGACACATCAAGCGCGACGATCACGCGGTCACGGGCATCGGTCATCGAGCAACTCCTTGGATGCAGGGAGTGCCGGATCAGCCCACCCGCGTCGCCTTAGGGCGAAGAGGGCGGGCGATCAATAGCGTTTGGTATCAGTAGGCGTTTTTGGTGTTGAGCAGCGACACTGGGGTCATGGCGAGGATGTAGAGGTCCATCCAGATCGACCAGTTGTCGATATACTGGATATCGAACTCGACGCGGCGCTGGAGTTTCTCCTCGGTGTCGGTCTCGCCGCGCCAGCCATTGATCTGGGCAAGTCCCGTGATGCCGGGCTTCATGCGGTGGCGGGCGTAGTAGCCATCGACCACGTCGTTGTAGATGCGCGTGCCTGCCTTGGCCTGCGTGGCGTGTGGGCGGGGGCCGACGAGGGACAATTCGCCCTTCAGCACATTGAAGAGTTGCGGCAGTTCATCGAGCGAGCTCTTGCGGATGAAGCGGCCGACGGGAGTGACGCGCGGGTCACCCCTCGTCACCTGCTTGACGGCATTGGCGTCGCACAGGTCGGTGAACATCGAGCGGAACTTGTAAACCTCGACGAGCTGGTTGTTGAAGCCGTGGCGCTTCTGCCTGAAGAAGACCGGACCCTTCGAGGTGAATTTCACGGCACAGGCCACGGCCAGCATGACGGGTGAGAGCAGGATGAGTGCGATGGTGGCAATCACACGGTCCTCGATCTCTTTCACCGCCCAGCCCCAGTCCGAGAGCGGCTTGTCGAATACGGCAAGGAACGGAATATCGCCGATGTAGCTGTAGGCGCGCGGGCGCAAGCGCAGTTTGCTCTGGTGGGCGCTGATGCGGACATCGATGGGCAACACCCACAGCTTCTTCATGAGCTGGAGGATGCGCTCTTCCGCCGTTGCGGGCAGCGTGACAATGAGCAGGTCGATCTCCTCGGCACGGCAGAAATCAGTCATGTCCTCGAAGGTGCCGAGCACGCGGTAGCGATCCACGGGGTTGGGCGAACGGTCCTTCATGCGGTCGTCGAACACGCCGCACACCTTGATTCCTGCTGACCGCGAGCGGCGCAGCTGCAGGATCAAATCTTCTGCCGGACGTCCGCCGCCAACGATGACGGCGCGGCGCGTCAGGCGTCCCTCATGCATCCAGCGCGCGGTCTGCCACGATATGGCGATGCGCGACAGAACCATGGTCGCCAGTGCCAGCCCGAACCAGGTGGCAAGGTACTGGCGCGGAACCGCCGCTTCCAGGCCGCCGAGATAGATGACCCCGATCAGCCCACCGAAAGCGGCCATGAGGCCACCCGTCACGCGGGCGCATTGCCGCACGGTGTGACCGAGCGCCGCAATCGTGTAGGCCCAGCAACGCTGCAGGGCGAACAGCACCACACCTGACATCAGCACGCCCAGCAGAAGGGGCGACCACGCCATGTGCTGCGTGACATGCGGAGATACATCCGCCGCGCACAGCGCCGAAATCACGATGATGATCGTGTCGATCATGGCGACGCCGGCCACCAGCATCGGCTGGTCGATCGGATCAGCGGTTCGCGTTTTCGGTTCAACGACAGGGGTGGGGGTCATCAGGGATTCCAAGTCAAGACGATCTTGCGCAGGGAAGGTTATCGGAGAAAGCCTGAAGGAGGTTTAACGGATTTGGTTAAACCGTTGGTAACCCTGAGCCGCCACGCATGACAGGGGTGGAAGCTTGCCGCCAATTGCTCTAAAGCGCCCATCTTCGAATGATGATCGGTGGCAATATCAATGCGTGCCTTGCAACTCCATGGTGACCGGGATCTGCGTCTTGTCGAGATGGAGGACCCCTCGGCTCCGGCTCCCGGCGAGGTCCAGATCGCGGTCAGCCATGTCGCTCTGAACCACATCGACGTCTGGGGCTTCAGGGGCATGGCCTTTGCCAAGCGCCAGATGCCACTGGTGGTGGGCGCGGAAGGCTCGGGCCAGATCGCGGCAGTCGGCGCAGGTGTCACCGCGTTCAAGCCGGGCGACCGCGTCACGATGTATGGCGCATTGACCTGTGGCGAATGCCGCAACTGCAAGGCAGGCATCGACAATCTCTGCGAAGACGTGAAGGGCGTCTATGGATTCCATATCCACGGATTTGCGCGGGAACGGCTGAACATGCCGGCACGCCTGGTGGTGAAGGTGCCCGATGCAGTGCAACAGGCCGATGCGGCTTGTGCCGGCATCGCCTTCGGCACCACGCAGCATATGCTGTTCGACAACGCAAAGCTTCTGCCGGGAGAAACCGTGCTGGTGCATGCCGGTGGCTCAGGCATCGGCACCGTGGCGATCAAGATGGCGAAGGCTATCGGTTGCACCGTCATTACCACGGTGGGTGACGACGAGAAGGGCGTGAAGGCCAAGGCACTCGGCGCGGATCACGTCATCAATTACCGGACGGAGCGCTTCGAGGGCGAAGTGCGCCAATGGACGAAGCGCAACACGCGGATGATCGGGGTGGATGTGGTCTTCGAACATGTGGGTGCCGACACCTGGAACGCCTCGCTGCTGTCGATGAAGAAGGGCGGTCGCCTCGTGACCTGCGGCTCGACCTCGGGCGTGACCACCACGATGAATCTGATGCAGCTGTTCCAGCAGCAATACCGCATCTTCGGTTCCTTCGGCTGCCGCATCGAGAACATCGGCCAGAGCCTTGACAAGATGGCGGCGGGCATCACGCCGGTGATCGACACGATCTTTCCGGTGGCGGAGCTGGAGAAGGGCATCGAGCGTCTGGAAAGCCGGAAAGTCTTCGGAAAGATCCTCGTCGCGTTCTGACAGTTGCTCTGCGAGCAAGGATCAGAGGCGCACTTTCCGGAGCACCGGCAGGACAGTTGCGAGAATGGCCTGATCCAATTGAGTCGTCATCGACAAGAGGATGTCAATGGCATCCTCGGTCGGCATTTCACGCTTGTAGGACCGCCGCTCGATCAGGGCAGAAAAGATGTCAGCGATCGTCAGAAGCCGAACAGGGTCGCTTATGCTGTCGCCGGTCAGCCCTTGTGGGTAGCCTGAGCCATCCAGAAATTCGTGATGATTTCCAACAAAAGCGAGCAATTGCTGCGTTACCCCACGCACTTGTTTCACGCGTTTGATCCCGGTGATCACATGGCGACGCATGACGATCTGTTCGTCTGATGAAAGCGCAGACGGCTTGTCGAGGATGCCGAGCGGGATATCCGCCTTGCCGAGATCATGCAAAAGCCCGCCGACAGCCAGCCGTTCAAGATCGGCAAGGTTCATCTTGAGGTGTTGGCCGAACGCCAAAAGAGTTCCGGTCACAAGCAGACAATGCTGGTACGTCATGTCATGATGGCTGCGGACAACATCCACCCAGGCAGCCAGTCCGTCTTCGGCCAACACATCGATCATCAGGCCACTGCGGGTGGAGATGTCGCCGATATCCAGCATATCCATCTTGCCAAAGGCGCCAAAGATATCGTCAAGGATGCTGTCGGAAGCCCGCAAGGCCTCGCCCTGAGCCGGGAATGCCTCATAAAGCCTCTGGCGGAGGAGTTTCGTGTCATGTCCTGGAGTGGGGGAGGGCCGCCGAGCAAGTTGAAGCGCAAGGCTGAGAAAGCTTTCATCGATGAGCGGTCTTCGGGTTAGATTGGCCTCATCGTTCAGTCGTGCTTCGAGCAACAGGCTTCTTGACCCTGGATCGGTGATGAAGATCACGGGAGCGGATTTGCCTGTTGCGGACCTCCGCCACTCCGTGACAGCCTTCAGTGCAACCTCTGTCAGGCCGGTCACATCAAAGATGACGATATCGTTTTTGAGCGCTGCATTTCCCGCAAGCTGGCTCAATCTGACCGCCCGCAGAACGAGGTGCTTGCGCAGTATGCGAAGGACATCCGCAGGGGGATTTTCACCGAGATGAACGAGAAGTGCTGCTGGTGCATCCGGGTCGTGTATTGGCATGGCTGCATTTCAATTTCATTGCAGAGTCGAAAGCCTAAATCAGCGTGCGCCATAATCAAAGTGCAAATTTGCTCATTTGAGAATTTGAATCGCCAACGATAATTCAATCTCAAGCGCTCCTGGCAAGCCGCGTGGCTGTCTGCCTCCCGGTTGGCGCTGATCAATCCAGGCAAGGAGGCCATCGATGGGCACAAGACGTGGCTCATGATGGTTCCTCGGTTCTCCTGTGTTGCCGCCGCGACCCAACCGTGATATCGCGCCGCACAATCGAGCGATCGCCGGTTAAACCGCCG
>JANNFV010000504.1:0-4297 GCA_031380285.1 Hyphomicrobiales bacterium
CCGCCATTGACGCGGATGAACAAATCACTCTAAAAAATTGTGAAAGAGCCCTTGTCCCAACAGGCATCGCGCTCCAATTGCCTGAGGGTTACGAAGCCCAGGTGAGACCGCGTTCCGGACTGGCGATGAAGCATGGTGTCACCGTGCTGAATGCGCCAGGCACCGTGGATGCGGATTACCGGGGCGAAATCAAGGTTCTGCTGGTGAACCACGGACAAGAGCCGTTTACGGTCACCCGTGGCCTGCGCATCGCCCAGTTGGTGATTGCGCCGGTCCTGCGGGTGGAACTGCAGGTCGTCTCGGCGCTTGACACAAGCGAGAGGGGCGGCGGCGGGTTCGGGTCCACCGGGCAGGACTGAAGGAGAGAAACGATGATCCTTCTGTCGCGTCGCAGCATGCTCGGCATTGCCGCCGTGGTCGATATCGCGCTGCACGCCCGGCCCGGGCCGGTGGCAGCCAAGATGCTGGCCTCACGCCATCAACTGCCGCCCCGGCACCTCGAGACGTTGCTGCAGGCGCTGGTACGCTCGGGCATCCTCAAGGGCGTGCGCGGCCCCCGTGGCGGCTATGAACTGGCCAAGGAGCGCCGCAAGATCACGGCAGGCGATGTCGTGCGGGCCGCCATGCTCTCCCAGGCCGAGGAAGAAGAGATGATCGGACCGGAATCGCAGCTTGTGGATCTGGTTGTCGGTCCGGCGGTGAAGGCGGCAGGCGCCAGCTTCCTCACCAGTCTCGATACCTACACCATCGACGATCTCTGCCACAGCGCTGACAAGCTGAAGGTCTTCGCGGGAGAGCAGAGCCAGACGGTGGATTTCGCGATTTAGGTCGTTGTTTGAGACAGGCATCGACACTGTCGTGGTGAATTGATAGCTTTCGCTGAGATCCTCCGGGAAGCCCGCCGAAAGAACAGTGTCATGCCGACGAGCGTCACATCCACCCGCAAGCCAGGTCGTGGCCGCGTCTATGGCTCGATCACCGAAACCATTGGCGATACGCCTCTGGTGCGCATCAACCGGCTCGCCCGCGAGCGCAAGGCGAAAGCCACGATCCTCGCCAAGCTGGAATTTTTCAATCCGCTGGCCAGCGTCAAGGACCGCATCGGCGTCGCCATGATCGACGCGCTGGAAGCATCGGGAAAGCTGAAGCCGGGCGGAGTGCTGATCGAGCCAACCTCCGGAAACACCGGCATCGCGCTCGCCTTTGCAGCAGCGGCAAGGGGCTATCGTCTCATCCTCACCATGCCGGAAACCATGTCGGTCGAGCGGCGCAAGATGCTCGCTTTCCTGGGGGCGGAACTGGTGTTGACACCAGCCGCACAGGGCATGCGCGGTGCCATCGGCAAGGCCGAGGAATTGCAGCGCGAAACAAAGGGATCGATCATCCCCCAGCAATTCCAGAACCCGGCCAATCCCGCGATCCACCGCATCACGACCGCCGAGGAAATCTGGAACGATACACACGGCAAGGTCGATGTGCTGGTTTCCGGCATCGGCACGGGCGGAACCATCACGGGCGTCGGCTCGGTGCTGAAGCAGCACAATCCCGGCCTGCACATCGTGGCGGTCGAGCCGGAAGATTCGCCGGTGCTGTCAGGCGGGCAACCCGGCCCGCACAAGATCCAGGGCATCGGCGCAGGCTTCGTGCCAGACATCCTCGACCGAAGCCTGATCGACGAGATCATCACCGTCGGCAACCAGACCGCCTTCGACACCTCGCGCCTGCTGGCGAAGAAGGAAGGCATCCCCGGCGGCATCTCGTCCGGTGCCGCCATGGCGGCTGCGCTTGAGGTGGCAGCCCGAGACGGCATGGAGGGCAAGACAGTGGTGGTGATCATCCCCAGCTTCGCCGAACGCTACATCTCCAGCGCTTTGTTCGACGGGCTGTGAGGGACGAACACAATGTCGTGCAAAGACCAACATCCGGCCCCAGGGAACGCTGCGGCAAGGGCGGACCATCGACCCGAACAAGCCGATTGCCCTCCACAAACGGATCGGCTATCGAAATCTGAACGCACCCGTAGCTCAGCTGGATAGAGCGTTGCCCTCCGAAGGCAAAGGTCACACGTTCGAATCGTGTCGGGTGCGCCAATTATTTCAAAGGGTTAGAAGAATATCAAACTTAGCCAATAGCCTCCGGCTAACACCCGGCTTATACCGACGGCCCTCACATATGACCTGCATGTGCCCACTGCCGCATTCCGATTGATGTGATGACGTCTGGCCTGTCGATGAGGCGTCTCCAGGCCTCGCAGGCGGCGTCGATGATGTCGCTGTAGGTCTCGAAGACGCGGTTGGATAGGTAGTTCGCGCGCAGATACTGCCAGATGTTCTCGACGGGGTTCAGTTCCGGTGAGCGCGACGGCAGCAGGATCGGCGTGATGTTCTTCGGCCAGTCGAGATTGCCGGTGATGTGCCATCCGGCGCGGTCGAGCAGGAGCACGGCGTGGGCGTCCTTGGCGACGTGCAGGGATATCTCGTCGATATGCAGTTGCATCATGTCGGTGTCGGCATGGGGCAATGCGAGGGCTGCGCCGACGCCACAGGCGGGGCGTAACCGTCCGGCGATGGCGCTGATCAGCTAATCTTGCCTTGGGTTTTAGCGAAGGCGGCCTTTCCTACGGTTCGGCTCTTTGCGAGTTTTATGATGCGTGCGTTGATGTCGGCAAGGCCGATGTCATCGGGATTGAACACGCGACCGTACCACTGGATGAGTTCCTTGCGCTCTGGATGGCGGGGTTTGGTCATGGCTTCGAGGAAGTTTTCAAAGCCCGGCCAACCGCCGCAGTCTTCCGGAGGGGCGCGGCGGGAACCGTCGAAGAAGCGAGGATAGTCATTGGCGGGATCGGCTGCGCCGACGGCCTCGATCTGGACCATGTGCTCCCAGTTGTCGCCGAAGTCGTAGGTGTAGGCGAAGGTCTTGAAGCCGTTGCCGATGACCGTGCCGAGCTTCATGTTCTTTGCGTCCGTGATCTTGATCCAGTCTCCGCCGTCAGGATCGGGGATGCCGTAGTGGCGCTCTTCGCCGCGCTTGCCGATATCGAACTGGAAGAGGTGATAGTTCTCGAACAGCATGACAGCCTGGATCACCTCATGCAGAGCCTTGAGGCTGCTGGTGAGCGGCACCTCGACACGCCGCCAGATTGTGGGCTTGATGTCGTTGAGGGTGATCTTGATGCGGGCGATGCGATCAGTGTGTGAGGTCGGCTGGCTCATGTGCCAAGCTTAATGGCGTCATTCTTTTTTGGCCAGTTCCGGCAGTTCGCAATCGCGTTGTTGGCGAGTTGCCACGGCAGGAGCTCGCGGATGCGATTGATGGGGTGACTGGCGATGACCGCGAGAACGTCACGGAGATAGGCCTGCTGATCAAGGCCGTTGAGCTTGGCCGTCTCGATCAGGGTGTAAAGAACGGCAGCGCGTTCACCTCCTGTCGCGGAGCCCGCGAAGAGCCAGTTCTTGCGCCCGAGGGCCAGCGGACGCATCGCGCGCTCCGCAGGATTGTTGTCGATCTCCAGGCGGCCGTCGCCCACGTAGCGCAGCAGCGCATCCCAGCGCGACAGCGCATAGCGGATGGCTCTCGCGAGTTCGCTCTTGCCCGACAGCTTCAGGAGAGTGGCGTCGAGCCAGCGGCGCAAGGCCGCGAGATGCGGCAAGGCCTGTTCCTGCCTGGTCCGTCGCCGCTCATCGGGCGGCTTGCCGCGTGAAGCCACCTCCACGTCGTAGAGGTCGCCGATGCGCGTCAGGGCCTCCAGCGCCATGGGCGATGCCGTCGCCTTGTGGATATCGAAGAACTTGCGCCGGACATGGGCCCAGCAGGCGACCTCGGTGATGGCGAGAGCGCCGTCCCTGGCGGCGTAGAGTTCATTGAAGCCGGCATAGCCATCGGCATGCAGGTGACCGCTGAAGCCCTTGAGATGGGCGCGGCAATGCTCGCCCCTCCTGTCCGGCGTGTAGCGGTAGATGACAGCGGGCGGTGCCTGGCTGGCATGGGGCCTCTCGTCCATGACATAGACCCAGAGCCGCCCTGTCGCGATTTTGCCTGTGCCGGGAGCCAGCACTGGCACGGGGGTATCATCCGCGTGCAGCGCCTTGCCTGCCGTCACATGCGCCGATGCCGCCTCCGCCAGCGGCATGAGCAGGGCTGAAGCCGCGCCGACCCAGTCCGCCAGCGTTGAACGGTCGAGATCGACGCCTTCGCGGCCATACATCTCCGACTGGCGGTAAAGCGGCAGGTGATCGGCGTACTTCGACACCAGCACATGGGCCAGCAGTCCCGGCCCCGCTCGCCCGCGCTCGAT
>JANNFV010000511.1:0-3280 GCA_031380285.1 Hyphomicrobiales bacterium
GGAACGCTGTCACCAGAACCGACCAGACGAACAGCGGCATCTTGTGGATCGTCATGCCTGGAGCGCGCATGTTGAAGATCGTGGTGATGAAGTTGATCGCTCCCAGGATCGACGAGGCACCGGCGATGTGCAGCGCCAGAATGGCGAAATCGACGGCTGGACCGGGTGAACCAGTGGATGATGAGAGCGGGGGATACATGGTCCAGCCGCCGCCAACACCGTAATCGGTGGGGCCTGCGCCACCGGGCATGAACAGCGAGATCAGCAACAGTCCGAGAGCCGACGGCAGCAGCCAGAACGAGATGTTGTTCATCCTCGGGAAGGCCATATCGGGCGCGCCGATCATGATGGGCACAAACCAGTTGGCAAAGCCGCCGATCAGGGCGGGCATGACCATGAAGAAGATCATGACCAGCGCATGCGCCGTGACAAAGGAATTGTAGGTGTGCGGATTGGTGAAATACTGCAGGCCCGGCTCCTGAAGCTCCAGCCGCATGACGATAGACAGCCCACCTCCGATGATCCCCGAGATCAGCGCGAAGATCAGGTACATCGTGCCGATGTCCTTGTGGTTTGTCGAATAGACATAACGACGCCAGCCCGTGGGGTTGGCGTGCCCGTGGTCGTGGGCGTGGTCGTCATGATGAGCGGCGGCTGATGCCATGGTTCTGCTCCTGATTCCTGTTCCGGACTCGCCGGATTACTGCTTCACCGCAGGCGCATCGCCCGCAGCGGTTCTGATCGTGCCTTCACCCGTGGTGGAGGCGTATTTCTTCTTCGCGCCTTCCAGCCATTCCGCATATTTCGCCTCGGAAACGATGCGCACGGCGGCCGGCATGAACGCGTGGTTGGTGCCGCACAGTTCCGAGCACTGGCCGTAATAGATGCCTTCCTTCGTCGCCTTGAACCATGTCTCGTTCAAACGGCCGGGCACGGCATCACGCTTGATGCCGAAGGCGGGAATGGTGAAGGCATGCAGCACATCGGCAGCCGTGATCTGCACGCGGATGGCCTTGTTGATCGGCAGGACGATCTCGTTGTCGACGGCCAGGAGGCGCGGCACATCAGCCGCTTTGGCACCCTTGGCCATCGCATCGGCACGCTGCTTTTCGTCCAGCATGATGGCATCGAAGGTAATGCCACCAGCGTCCTTCGCGTACTCGACGGTCCAGTACCACTGCTTGCCCGTCACCTTGATGGTGATGTCGGTTTTCGGAATGTCATCCTGCAGCTTGAGCAGGCGGAACGACGGGATCACCACAGCGATGAGGATCAGCACCGGGACCACCGTCCACACCACCTCGATGGTGGTGTTGTGCGTGGTCTTGGACGGTACCGGATTGGCCTTTTCGTTGAACTTCACGGCGCAATAGACCAACAGGCCAAGGACGAACACGGAAATGACGGTGATCAACCAGAACAGCCAGGTGTTCAACGTCGTGATGTCGTCCATGATCATGGAGGCCGACTCTTGCAGGCCCATCTGCCATGGCACGGGTTGTCCGCTGCCCTGCTGCGCCAAAGCCGCGAAAGGCATCATCGAAACGGCTGAAAACGCTGCGAGGCGCTGCCATGCGTTGTGCATGATCTCATGTCCTTTTCTCAACGTCCGCAAGCTCGATCAAGTGTTCGGGCGAACGGCACTTTGGATCAAAGCAGAAATTGATCCTGTCTCCATGCCGCTTTCACCACAGGCGGGCCTGTCTTTCAACCGTTCCCACCGCGAAATTCGTGCGTCATAAAAGCGCTGAGATGGGCAATAGCCCTAAAATCGCCGCCTTCTCAAGGGGAAGCCGCTGGTGCATGATCAGGCGAACGCGACGATCATCATGTTTTGGCGGTATAGAAGCAAAAGAGAATCAGTGCAGTGCCCCCCTCGCAACATTGCGGCAAGGGTCTGGGCAATGACCGAAGGACAGGCAACGACACCATGCGACCGGCAACACGTTACGGCACCATTTCAGCGGGATTTTTCGCTCTTTCAGCGCTTCTTGCAGCCACCGCCTCCAATGCCCAGGGCATTGTGCGGGGCAATTTCAGCGATTGGGAACTGCGCTGCGAGCAGCAGCAGGGCAAGGACGAGCAATGCATCCTGTATCAGAATGTGGCTGACGACAAGGATTCGAACATCAATGTCGTGGTCGTCGTGCTGCGCGTGGCCGAAGGTGCTGGAGCCGACGGCAAGCCTGCCAGCCGTCGCCCGGTCCTGCGGGTCATCGCGCCGCTGGGCGTGCTGCTGCCGCGCGGCCTCGGCCTGCGCATCGAAAGCGCCACGGAAAAGGACGCGCAAGGCAAGCCGACGGTCAAGGACATCGGCTCCACAGGCTTCGTCAAATGCGTGCCATCCGGCTGCGTCGCCGAGGTCGAGATCGATGACAAGCTCGACAAGGAACTGAAGAACGGCCAAACCGCCACCTTCATCATCTTCGACAAGCCCAACGAAGGCAGGGGCCTGCCCCTCACGCTGGTGGGCTATGAAAAAGGCATGCTGGCACTGAAGTGAGCGCGGTGGCGTAGCCAGCGCAGACGATCCGTGGCAGAAGGTTTTCCAGATTTGACGAAGTACGGTGTTTGACAATGCGTTTGTCCCTGATGATGGCGGCGGCCCTGGCGCTTGGCGTGGCAGCTTGCGGTGGCGGAATTCCCGGGTTGGGCGGCGGATCGCAGACATCGCTTCCCCCCGAGCAGCAGACCGGCGCAGGATCGACCGCGCGGAACCTGTTGCTCTATGGCGGCCCGACCGTGCCGCAGTCACAGGAGCCCGGCTTCAACCAGACCAACAGCGAATTTGGCTGCCCCGAGCTGAACATCCTTGAGAACGCGGCTGGATATCGTGGTGGCACGCCGGCCCAGCAGGCTTCCGGCGTGGCCTATCAGGCTTCCATCGGCAACATCGCCCGGGAATGCGTGTTCCAGGGCAATCAATTGCGTCTGCGTGTCGGCGTCGAGGGCCGCGTGCTGCTGGGACAGAACGGCAAGCCCGGAACCTTCTCCGTGCCTGTCCGCATTGTCGTGAAGCGCCGCAATGACATCGTGACGCAGCGCTTCGCACGCCTCAGCATCACGGTGCCGGGCAACGAGACCCAGGCGGAGTTTGCCCATGTCGAGGAGAACATCCTCGTCCCGATCACCGCAAACGATCCGGGCGACGAGTATGATGTCTATGTCGGCCTTGATCCGACGGGTCAGCAGGCGCAGCGGCAGACGCGCAAGCGCCGCTGAGGGCGAGATCGCAACCAAGCCTTGGAGCACGATGGCCACACCCTGAGCTTGTCGAAGG
>JANNFV010000278.1:0-1753 GCA_031380285.1 Hyphomicrobiales bacterium
ATTTCCAGGTCAGGCCTGACTATCAGGCCCCGGCGTTCTTCCAGCCGCCACGGAAGTCGATGGCGCCAACGCCAAAGTCCCGCTCGACCGAGAAGCGCACGCCCTGCACGCCGAACGGTTCGTCCATGCGGAAACGCGGGCCTTCATCACCCGACAGGAAGCCGTACATGAAGTTCGGCAGCACCGACGGGTCGGACAGCAGATACCAGGCGTTGTCCAGAATCTTCGGCGTGACGACGATCTGGATGCCTTCCGACGGGAAGGGGTTCACGCTGCCGGCCTGCTGCGCCTGGATCGGCGACAGAAGCTGCTGGGCTTCGGTCTCCTTGTCCGGGCCGACAAGAAGGATGCGCGGATAAAGGTTCAGGTCCTGGCCATCCAGCGACTTCTTCTTGCGCATTGCGGCACGTCCAGCCGCCAGCGAGGCGACGGTGATCGCGGTCGCAGCGCCCGATTTGGTGTTGTCGGCGGCGTTGGTGTTGAACACCTGGCGACCGGTTTCCGTCAGCGTCGGCCCGTCAAGGAGGGTGCCGCTCAGGAACATCGCCCAAAAGGTCGCGTCCTCGAAGGCAGCGACAGCCTGGCCGCGACCAGCGACAATGCGCTCGATTGCGCTCATGTCATCGTTGATCAGCATCTGACGCGTGATCGACAGCGCACGGGCATAGGGCCGCAGAAGGACGGTCTCCTTCTTTTCACCGACGGTGCCGAACTGGATTTCGCCGCCCTCCGGGACTTCCAGCAGATTCGGCCAGTCGCCGACACGGCTGATCGGGTGGGGGCGGAAGTCGTTGAAGTCGGCCCGCATCGCCACCGCGCGATAGGTCGGCTCAAGTTTCAGATAGCCTTCCAGCAGGCGCTTGTTCAGCGCGTTCTCGAAGATGACCGGAAAGTCGCTGGTCGAATGCGTCGCCATGGCGATCTCGAAGGCGCGCAGGCGGTCCGATGCGGTCCGCAACGAGCCCTTGTGGCCAGCCGAAGCCGCAGCCATCTCAGCCAGCGACAGGTCCATGAAGGGCCGGGCCTTGTCGTCGACAGTCTTGACGCGCGACATCTGCGCCGCAATGGCGCCGCTCATGCCTTCGCTCATCGTCTCACGCTCATCGCGCAGGATCCGGGCCGTCGGGCGGCCGTGCATCGGGGTATCCATGTCGCCCTGTTCCTTCCATTTGGCGTTGATCTGGTCGAGACAGGCCTCGATGCTGTGTCCGGCACCGATCAGCTCACCGGCGAAGGCGGTCGGCAGACCTGCCACAGCCACCGCTTCGGTGATGCGGCGGGCGCGGGCATTGGCCGCCGCGACAGCCTGCGCGGCAGTCGGCGCGGTACTGACATCGACCACCACTTCGACCGCCTCGGTGTCAGCGGTGGCATCAACCGTCAGGACTTCATCTGCGGAGGGGTCCGCAGCCTTCTTTGCGTCAGCCATCTTGGCCTCCTTTCGCAGGTTGGACTGGTGTGCGGGGCGCTCACGCCCGGCAATCATGGCCATGACGGCCTCTTCGGCTGGGGCACGCCCCAGTTTCCGGGATGCCTTGCGCAGGTGGTCCGGCGCATGGGCATAGATGCGATAATCAAAGGCCGCTTCCGGCACGGCCTGGGCGGCGCTGTCGATGGCGGTGGCAAACCCCTTCTCGACGGCCATCGCGCCATCGAGGACAGTTTCCGCCTTCATGATCTCGCGGCATTCCTCGCGGCTAAGGCCGCTTCGGGCAGCGTAGATGTCGGCGTAGGCGTTCGAGATCACCCCCAG
>JANNFV010000546.1:0-2734 GCA_031380285.1 Hyphomicrobiales bacterium
GAGAAGAACACCTCGTCGCTCACCATCACCGGCGTCAAGCTCGACTCGACTGGCCTGGGCATCTCTGGTGCAGCCAACAAGTTCCAGTCCAACACCGACATCAACACGGCGATCACGCAGCTCACAGCTGGCGTGGACAAGCTGCGCACCCAGGCATCGACCTTCGGCTCGAACCTCTCGGTGGTGCAGAACCGTCAGGAGTTCACCAAGGACTTCATCGACACGCTGGAAACCGGTGCCGACCAGCTTGTCCTGGCGGATCAGAACGAGGAAGCCGCGAAACTCCTGACGCTCAACACGCGCAACCAGCTGTCGCAGACGGCACTCTCGCTCGCGTCCCAAGCCGATCAGGGCGTCCTGAGGCTCTTCTAAGGCCCTCCTGACACACCTGGGCTTGACCGGCCGTCTGGATCCCCGACCCCTCCGATCCAGGCGTCCGGTCAAGCTCCCATGTCTTCTGCCTGCAACACCCGTGAGCCCTCATGAAAACTGCCCTGATCTGCACCCCCAATGACACCGTGCGCTCCGCATTGCTGGCAAGCCTGGCCCAGGCCGCGTTCGCGGCGTCGCATGTCGCCACCCAGGGTGAAGTTCTCCGTGCACTGAAGGGCACGGCCTACGATCTCCTGATTTCGGAACAGCCCAGGAGCAGCTTCTCGGACATGCTGAAGCTGACGATCCTGCTGAACCCGCGGATCAGCGTCTTTGTCATGAACAACAGCCAGGTCTTCTGTCTCTATCCGTTCCGGCGTCAGTCCGCCGATGTGATCCAGGCGATCAAGGACGGCGGCGTCACGATTTCAAGCCAGCTGTTGCGACACACCAACCCGGATTGGCCGATCCCCACCGACGTTGTCATGCTGCCATAGACACCGAGGCCAAGATGACGAAACCGCACACCATAGCGCCTCTGGATCGCCCTGGCGCAACCTTCGCGGCAAGAAGCCTGCTGTCGGATCAGGTCCGCTTGCTGGACATGATCCGGATGGCGAACCGCCAGTTCTCCGACATGTGCAGCACCATGGCGATCAAGCTTGGCCCCGTCAGCACTCCGGGCAGGACCACCCCTTCTGTCCTGAGTGGCGCTGAGGCAGGCATGGATCAGCTGCGCGTTGCCGAATTGCTGCGGCATCTCGACCGAACCCCTGCCGTGTTCCTGCAGATGGCCCAGGCGAGCCGCAGCGTTGGCACCAATCTCGACACGGTCGCGGCAGGCCTTCAGCAGGCGATCAGCCGTCTCTCGCAGGCCGATCCTGATATCCGTCCTGGCCCCGCGCAGTCTTTATCCGCGAACCAGCATCTCGCCGACCGGAATCTCGCTGGCCAGAATCTTGCTGGCCAGAATCTTGCTGATCGCGTCATCGCCATCGGGGCCTCGACGGGCGGCCTCGAGGCGATCCAGTCCTTGTTGTGCGGGTTGAAACGAGCGCCACTGGCCTTTGTCATCACGCAACATCTGCCACCCGCTCTCATCCCGGGATTCGCCGAACGCCTGACGCGGGTCACAGGCTATGATGTCAAGCAGGCCAGGGATGGCGATCTGGTCCGGCCCGGCACGGCGCTCCTGGCACCCGGCGATCGTCATCTGACCCTGACGGGCAGCCGCAACATCCTGTCCTGCCGCTTGGATGACGGCCCTCCCGTTTCGGGCTGCAAGCCATCGATCGATGTGATGTTTGGCTCCGTTGCGCGCACCGTTGGCGCAAAGGCCATCGGCATTCTCCTGACGGGCATGGGCCGCGATGGGGCGGAGGGCCTGCTCACCATGCGCAACTTCCGCGCGTTGACGCTGTGCGAAAGCGAACAGAGCGCGGTTGCCTTCGGCATGCCCAGGGCCGGACTGGCCATCGGGGCCGCAACGGAAAGCGTGCCTCTCGACGCAATCCCGGGCTGGATTCTGGAGGCCGCCGCCGAGCGCCCGATGCCGCCGCCATCCATCGATGGTGCACCCACCGCCGGGACCGAGGCAGAGGCGGACAATCCCGACACGCAGTCGGTTCATTTCCTGCCGTAGTCTTCAGACGCTGACAACGAAGCCATCTGGCCGACGGTGACAGGCTTGACCGGTGCGCGGATGCGCATGTGGCCGATAGCGCCCGGATCGCGACCACTGGCCTCTGCCATGATCTCGGTGACACTGAGGGCACACCCTCGCCCCTGGCACGGTCCCATGCCGGCTCGCGAGAATGCCTTGGCCTGGTTGGGCCCCTGCGCACCCCGCGCCGTGAGCGTGCGAATCTCGCCCGCCGTCACCTCCTCGCAACGGCAGATCAGCACATCATCGGCAGGCATTCGAAACTGCGGTGCGGGCCGAAACAGCCGATCCAGAAAGGCTCGACCACGCATGGCCCGCGCCAGTGCAGCGCGGGCCTGCATGCGCAACCCTTTCCGCGTCTCCCGATCCGGAGCCTCCAGCCGATCCAGGATCGCCAGTGCGGACACCAGCCCCCGGCATTCGGCTGCATCGGCACCGGCAATGCCTGCGCTGTCACCCGCGACGAACAGGCCCGGAACCGTGCTTTCCCCCTCCGCCGACAGGCGCGGCTCGAAGGCCAGCCGGGTCGCGTTCCAGTCATGCACGGCACCTGCCGCCATGGCGAGATTGACCTGCGGCACGACGCCCTGATGCAGCAACAGCGTCTGCGCCACGAACCGGTGCTCACGTCCTCCCGCTGTTGCGGTGACCTGCTCCAACCGGCCATCGCCCGAGGCCGCAAGACCGCTGACATGGCGG
>JANNFV010000560.1:0-2101 GCA_031380285.1 Hyphomicrobiales bacterium
GCCGAGGAGCGCCCCGGGGGGCGCCTCCCGAGGCACGCCCATCGCAACAGCCACACACTTGAAACGAACGGACTCGTGACCGCATTCATCCTCCGAAGACTGGCCCAATCCGCAGGCGTGATCCTCGCGATGATCGTCATCGTCTTCTTCGGCGTGAACGTCGTGGGCGATCCCACCTACATTCTTGTGTCTCCTGACATGACGCAGGATCAGGTTGAGGAAACCCGCCGTGGCCTCGGCCTTGACCGACCGATCTGGGAGCAGTTCTGGATCTTCCTGAAGGGCGCGCTGACGGGCGATCTTGGTCGCTCCTTTGTCCACGGTGAGCCTGCGATCCAGCTGATTCTGTCGCGCATGCCGGCAACATTGGAACTGGCGTTTGTCGCGCTGGTGCTGGCCATTGTGATCGGCATACCCTTCGGCCTCTACGCTGGCCTGAAGCCCGACTCGCGTCTTTCGCGCGGCATCATGGCGGTGTCGATCCTCGGCTTCTCGCTGCCGACCTTCTGGGTTGGCCTCATGATGATCCTGATCTTTGCCGTGATGCTGGGTTGGTTGCCCGCAACGGGGCGGGGAGCGACCGCGAGCCTGCTGGGCTGGCAGACATCGCTTCTGACATTCAATGGCTGGAGCCACATCCTGCTGCCCGCGCTCAATCTGGCCTTGCTCAAGATCAGCCTTGTCATCCGGCTCGCAAGGGCGGGCGCGCGCGAGGCTGCGCTGATGGATTACGTGAAATTCGCCCGCGCCAAGGGCTTGTCGCAAAGCCGCATCATCGGCGTGCACATCCTCAAGAACATCCTCATTCCCATCGTCACGGTGCTGGGCCTCGAGTTCGGCTCGCTCGTCGCCTTTTCGGTGGTGACCGAGACGATCTTCGCCTGGCCGGGCATGGGCAAGCTGCTGCTGGAGGCGATCCAGCGGCTCGATCGACCGGTGATCGTGGCCTACGTGATCGTGGTCGTCGTGCTGTTCGTCACGATCAACCTGCTGGTGGATATCGTCTATTCCCTGCTCGATCCGCGGGTGCGTCTCTCGGAGGCCAAGGCATGAGCGGGGTCAGGATCATGTCAGCACTTATCCTTCAGCCTTGGGAGTAGGTGGTCGGCGGAGCCGACCGGAGGAGGGAGAACCACAGCAGTCGGCGTTTCTCCCTCATCAGTCACGCTCCACATGACAGCTTCTCCCAGGGGAGAAGCGGGAGGATTTCGCGATGAGCGATTTGGCGCTGAAAGCTGCCACAGGCGCACCCGCGAAGGAAGAAACCCCCTTCCGTCGCTTCGTCTCGCAGTTCCTGGAGGATCGCGTCGCGGTCTTCGGGCTGGTGTTGCTGGCCATTGTCGTCGGGCTGGCGCTGCTCGCGCCGTGGATTTCGCCGCAGAACCCCTATGATCTTGGCAAGGTCGATCTCATGGATTCCAAGCAACCGCCGGGCGAACTGGCAGGAGACGGTTTCCGCATGTGGCTGGGATCGGATGGTGTGGGTCGCGATCTGCTCTCGGGCATTCTTTACGGCCTGCGCATCTCGCTCATGGTGGGTGCCATCTCCGGCATCATCGCCGCCACGGTGGGCATGTCCGTCGGCCTGATTGCGGCCTATGCCGGGGGGCGCGTCGAAAGCATCATCATGCGCATCGTCGATCTGCAATTGTCGCTGCCCACGGTGCTGGTGGCGTTGATCCTCGTGTCGATGCTGGGCAAGGGCGTGGACAAGATCATCGTTGCCCTCGTCATCGTGCAATGGGCCTATTACGCCCGCACGGTGCGCGGCTCCGCGCTGGTCGAGCGCCGCAAGGAGTATGTCGAGGCGGCACTGTCTCTGGGCCTCTCGAATGCCCGCATCATCTTCCGCCATATCCTGCCCAACGTGATTGCGCCTGTGATCGTGATCGCCACGGTGCAGACTGCCCACGCCATCGCGCTGGAGGCCACACTCTCCTTCCTCGGTGTCGGCCTGCCGCAGACCGAACCGTCGCTGGGCGTGCTGATCGCCAATGGCTTCCAGTATCTGCTCTCGGGCAAATACTGGATCTCGACCTTTCCGGGCATCGCCCTGCTCGTCACCATCGTGGCGATCAATCTGGTGGGTGACAGGCTCAGG
>JANNFV010000599.1:0-2332 GCA_031380285.1 Hyphomicrobiales bacterium
GCGGCGACTATGCCTTCCGCCTGCGCGGCGAGGACCATGTCTGGCGTCCCGACACGGTGTCCAACCTGCAGCACGCGGTCCGGGGCAATAGTCAGGACAAGTACAAGGACTATGCCCGCGCCATCAACGAGCAGGAGAACCGCTTCACCACCATCCGCGGCCTGTTCAAGGTGAAGCCGATGGGCAAGCCAATCCCGCTGGAGCAGGTGGAATCCGCCAAGACTATCGTCAAGCGTTTCTCGACGGGCGCGATGTCCTTCGGCTCGATCAGCCGCGAGGCGCATGAGACGCTGGCGATTGCCATGAACTCCATTGGTGGCAAATCCAACACGGGCGAGGGCGGCGAAGAAGCGCAGCGCTTCAAGCCGATGGCGGATGGCCGCTCCCGGCGCTCGGCCATCAAGCAGGTGGCGTCAGGCCGCTTCGGCGTGACCACGGAATACCTGGTCAATTCCGATATGATGCAGATCAAGATGGCGCAGGGCGCGAAGCCCGGCGAGGGAGGGCAGTTGCCCGGCCACAAGGTCGATGCTGTCATCGCCAAGGTGCGCCATTCCACGCCCGGCGTCGGCCTCATTTCGCCGCCGCCGCACCATGACATCTATTCGATCGAGGACCTGGCACAGCTGATCTTCGACCTCAAGAACGTCAATCCAGCCGCCGATGTCTCGGTGAAGCTGGTGTCCGAGGTGGGCGTCGGCACGGTTGCCGCTGGCGTCGCCAAGGCGCGGGCCGACCACATCACCATTTCCGGTTTCGAAGGCGGCACGGGCGCAAGCCCCCTGACCTCCATCAAGCATTGCGGCAGTCCGTGGGAAGTGGGCCTGGCAGAAACGCACCAGACGCTTGTCATGAACGGCCTGCGCGGACGCATTGCCCTCCAGGTCGATGGTGGCCTGCGCACGGGGCGTGACGTGGTGATCGGTGCGCTGCTGGGAGCCGACGAGTTCGGCTTCGCCACGGCGCCCCTGATTGCGGCGGGCTGCATCATGATGCGCAAGTGTCATCTCAACACCTGCCCCGTGGGCGTGGCGACGCAAGATCCCGTGCTGCGCAAGCGCTTCCAGGGCCTGCCGGAGCATGTCGTCAACTTCTTCTTCTTCGTGGCCGAGGATATCCGCGCCCTGATGGCGGAGCTGGGCGTGGCGAAGTTCGAGGATCTGGTGGGCCGTTCCGACCTGCTCGACAAGAAGGAAGCGATCACCCACTGGAAGGCCAAGGGCCTCGATTTCGCCAACCTGTTTGCCGTGCCGAAGACCGCCAAGGGCATCGCGACGCGCCACACCGAGCGGCAGGAGCATCCCATCGACACTGTGCTCGACCGCAAGCTGATCAAGAAGGCGCAAGCCGCGATCGACGGCGGCGCCCCCGTGGTGATCGAGAGCCGCATCACCAATGTCGACCGCTCCACCGGTGCCATGCTGTCGGGCGAGATCGCCAAGCGCTACGGCTATGCGGGCCTGGCCGATGACACCATAACCGTGAAGCTGACGGGAACCTCGGGCCAATCCTTCGGTGCCTGGGTCACCACAGGCGTGACACTCGATCTCACGGGAGAGGCCAATGACTATGTCGGCAAGGGCCTCTCCGGCGGCAAACTGATCGTTCGCCCCGCGCCTGACTCGGGCATCGTGGCGGAGGATTCGATCATCGTCGGCAACACGGTGCTTTATGGCGCGATCTCGGGCGAATGCTACTTCCGCGGCGTGGCGGGAGAGCGTTTCGCGGTGCGCAACTCGGGTGCCATCGCTGTGGTCGAGGGCACGGGCGACCATGGCTGCGAATACATGACGGGCGGCGTTGTCGTGGTGCTGGGCCAGACCGGGCGCAACTTCGCAGCCGGCATGAGCGGCGGCATCGCCTATGTGCTGGATGAGGACAACTCGTTCCGCAAGCGCTGCAACCTCTCGATGGTGGATCTGGAGCCGGTGGAAGAGGAGGAAGACCTCTCCCAGCGCCTCTATCACCATGGTGGCGACATGGAATCGAAGGGCCGCATCGACATCATGAGCAACATGGGCAGCCATGACGAGGAGCGGCTGGTGAGCCTCATCACCAACCACCTGAAATACACGGGCTCGGCGCGCGCCAAGCATATCCTCGACAATTGGGCGGATTTCCGCGGCAAGTTTGTCAAGGTGATGCCGGTGGAATACCGCCGTGCGCTGAAGGAGATGGAAGCGGCGCAGCGACTGATGGCGGCGGAGTGATTGGAGAGTAAAATGGGCAAGGTCACAGGCTTTCTTGAAATCGACCGGCAGGACCGGAAATACGCTCCCGCGTCGGATCGCATCCGGCACTACAAGGAGTTCGTCCTGCCGCTGTCCTCGGA
>JANNFV010000647.1:0-5826 GCA_031380285.1 Hyphomicrobiales bacterium
CGCGACCTGGCTGCCGGAATTGATGCGGGGTTAGAGCACGACGTTTCTCGACGGAAACACGTCATGGCCGCGCTTGACGCGGGCATCCACGTTTATGGGCCGCAGGAAGATGTGGATGGACGGGTCAAGCCCGTCCAAGACGACGTAACACTGTTTCCGTCAGAAAACGTCATGCTTTAGCGGTTATCCGACTTGAAGCGCGTGGATATCATCTACGACCAGTTCGGCTGCATGGACAAGATCGTGCCTCTTGCCGGTGCCCGACAGCACACCGACGCGCCATCCCACGCCTGCGTCCAGAGCGGACCGCATGTCGGTGACGGAATCGCCGATCATCAGGATGGTTTCGGGCGCTGTGTCGAAATGCCGGGAGAGGTGCAATAGGCCTGCTCCCGATGGCTTGCCGGGCAGCGCATCATTGCCACAGACCATGGCCTCGATGCAGTCCGTGATGCCCAGCAGCGGCAGGGATGCCTCGGTCGCGTCGCGATCATCGCTGGTGAAGATGGCGAGGTGGAAGCCGCTTGCCTTGAGGCTGCACATGAGGCCGCGGACATTGCCGATGGGCGCAATATCGCGGGCGCGGGGCAGCACCTCGATGGCGGGCATGAAAATCTCGCGCGACAGCTTCTCCGCATCATGCCAGGGCAGGCCAGTCTGGTAGAGCACGACGGTGGTTGCGATGCCCAGCTTGGCGAGGGTTGAGACCGCAAGCGGGCTTTCCGGAATGACCTTCATGCCAGCCTCGTGGATGCCCAGCGTGGAGAAGAGCCGGGCGCGCAGGCCCTCCACCGCAGGGGCTGCCGCCAGCACTGCGTCCACGGCCTGCACCAGCTTGCCGGCCCACAGCAGATCGAAATCGACCAGCGTGCCATCCTTGTCGAAGACGATGAGGTCGATCTCGCGCCGCACCCCGGCAATGGTCAGGAGCGGCATGCCTCAGGCCTCCTCGGGAGGGTTCTCCCGGATGAAGCCCAATCCGGAGAAATACACCACACAGGCCAGCAGCACGCCCTTGATCCACCACCCGGGCGAAAGGTCATGCCAAAGGGCGGCGGCCGACGCTGCGGCCCACAGCACCAGCGCCGCGAGTGTGAGGGCCCGCAGCCGTGTCACCCGCACGGGATGCACGAAGACGACGGGCAGGAACATCATGGCGGTCAGCACGGCGACGATCGCGAAGGACAGCAGCGAGGGCGGCTTGAAGATCGCGATGTAGAAAACGATGATGTTCCAGGTCGCGGGAAATCCCCGGAACCACCAGTCATGCGTCTTCATCGTGGTGTCGGCGAAATAGAGAGCGCTGCCGATGGTGATCAGCAGGCCCGAGGCCAGGCCCCAGGGCGCGGACATCACCTCCGGGCGCAGCAGGATGGCGGCCGGCACGAAGACGTAGGTGATGAAATCGACGACCAGATCGAGCGTTGCGCCATCGTAGCGCGAGGCCGTCTCGACCACGTTCAGCTTGCGGGCCATCGGGCCATCGGCGGCATCGACGAAAAGCGCGACCGAGAGCCAGATGAAGCACAGCGTGATCTGCCCCTCCAGTGCTGCTTTCAACGCCAGGAAGCCCAGCGCCGCACCCAGCGCCGTGAAGACGTGCACGCCGTAAGCCATGACATGCATAGGCGTGACATGAATGGGCGTGCGCTTGCGCGTCGGCTCGGTCTTCACTGTGTCCCCGTTGGCATCATGTCCTGCGCGGCCTGATCCTGATTGACCAGGGCATGCACGACATCCAGAAAGCCCTTGATGTTCGCTAGCCTCCTGCGGTTTTCAAGACAAGCGGCATATTCGGCGACGCCGAGATCCACATCCTCCACCACGACGGGATGAAAGGCGGGATCGCCACCCAGTTCGCTCTCGAAGATCACGCCGATGCCGAATCCTGCGCCAACGGTTTCCTTGACGGCTTCCCGGCTCTGCACCTCGATGAGTTGCCCAGGGCGGACCTCCGCCTGGGTCAGCGCCGTTTCGAAAACCTCGCGTGTGACGGACCCTGCCTCGCGGATCACGATGTCGATGCCCTGGAGCGCGCGGATCGGGATGGACCCATGTGCGGCCATCGGGTGGCTGGCCGGCACGAAAAGGATGAGCCGGTCGCGCTTGAGGCGCTGGCTGAAGATGCGCGGGTCCGACGTGAGGCGGGCCATGACGCCGATATCCGCCTCGTGGTCCAGCAGGCGTTGCAGGATGTTGGTGGAGTTGTCGATCGTCATGGAGAATGTGAGGCCCGGATTGGCGGCCCGCAGCCGCGCCAGCACCGGCATGACATGCGAGGCATTGTCAGCCGCGATGCGCAGATGCCCCTTCTGCACGGTGCGCGCGCCTTGCAGCAGGTCACGGGCCTCGTCCTCTGCCGTGAAGATGCGGCTCGTCACATCGAGCAGGCGCTTGCCGATGGGGGTCAGCACAACGCCTCGCCGCTTGCGGTCGAACAGGCTGACCGCATGGGTCGCTTCCAGCAGCGCCACCTGGCTGGACAGCGTCGGCTGGCTGAGGCCCACGGCTGCGGCAGCCCGCGTGAAGCTGCCTGCTACGGCAACCGCATGAAAGGCCTTCAATCCCGTCTGCATCACATACTCATATAGGTTAAATCTATGTCATGCATACAAACCAGGTATTGGACAAATATCAAGTCCGGTCCTATTTTTCACCGCATCATCCGGGATCCGAAGCATGACCAAAGCGGCCTCAGCATTTTCGCCAGCCCGATCCGAAACGGGCGATCCGTTCCTGCTGACGCCGGGGCCCCTTACCACCTCGAAATCGGTGAAGGCGGTCATGGTGCATGACTGGGGTTCGCGTGATGCCACGTTCCTGCGCATCAACCGCGAGGTGCTGGCCGCATTGCCCGCCATCGTCCATGCGCCGGACAGTTTCGTAACCGTGCCGATCCAGGGATCGGGAACCTTTGCGGTCGAAGCGATGCTCACGAGTTTCGTGCCGCCCAAGGGCAAGGCGCTGCTGATCGTGAATGGTGCCTATGGTCACCGGGCCAAGCGTATCCTTGATATCGCACGGCGCAAGTCGGTTGTGCTGGAAACGCCGGAGGATACGCCGCCTGATCTGGCGAAGATCGAGGCCCTGCTGAAGCGCATGCCGTCCATAACCCATGTCTTCGCCGTGCATTGCGAGACAACTTCGGGCATCCTCAATCCCGTGCATGAGATCGGTGTGCTCGCAGCGCGTTACGGCAAGTCCTATCTCGTCGATTCCATGAGCGCCTTCGGTGCCTTGCCGCTCGATGCCGAGAAAGCCCATGCCGATGCCATCGCGGCGTCCTCCAACAAATGCATCGAGGGCGTGCCGGGTCTTGGCTTCGTGGTGGCCCGCAAGTCGGTGCTGCCGGGCCTCAAGGGCAATGCCACCACGCTGACGCTCGATATCCACGACCAGTGGGCCAATTTCGAAAAGACCGGGCAGTATCGCTTCACACCGCCGATCCACGTGATCGTCGCCTTCCATCAGGCGCTGGCCGAGTTCACCGCCGAGGGCGGCCAGAAGGGCAGGGGCGGGCGCTATGCCCAGAACGGCAAGGTGCTGATCGACGGCATGCGGGCGCTTGGCTTCAGGACATTGCTGCCGGACCATCTGCAGGCTCCGATCATCGTGACCTTCCACATGCCGACGCACCCCCATTTCGTATTTCAAAGCTTCTACGATGCGCTGAAGGACCGGGGCTACGTGATCTATCCGGGCAAGCTGACGGTGGCGGATTCCTTCCGCATCGGCTGCATCGGGCGGCTTTACCCCAGGGACATGCAAGGTGCGCTGGACGCCGTGCGCGACGTGCTGGCCGAGATGGGCGTGACGCTCATGCCAGCGCGTGCGGCCTGAGGAATGATCGCCATGCAAAGCACTGTCACCGTCAATGGCCGCGACTATCAGGTTCCGACCACGCCAACCGTGGTGATCTGCATCGATGGCTCCGAGCCAGGCTACATCGAAAAAGCGATCGCGGCGGGTGTGGCACCCACCTTCCAGCGCATGATGCAGGGCGGCGCCAGCCTGACTGCGGACTGCGTGATCCCCAGCTTCACCAACCCCAACAACCTGTCGATCATCACGGGCCGTCCGCCTTCGGTCCACGGCATCGCGGGCAACTTCTTCTATGATCCGGCGACGGGCACTGAGGTCATGATGAATGACCCGAAGTTCCTGCGCGCGCCAACCATTCTGGCCGCCGTGCACGAGGCGGGTCGGAAGGTCGCGATGGTGACCGCCAAGGACAAGCTGCGCCTGCTGCTCTCCAACGGTCTCGACTACAGCACCGGCCGCGCCGTCGCTTTTTCCTCGGAAAAGGCGGACAAGGCCACCATCGCCGACAATGGCATCGACAAGGTGCTGCGCTTCGTCGGCAGGCCTTTGCCAGATGTCTATTCCGCCGATCTGTCGGAATTTGTTTTTGCCGCAGGTGTCGCACTCGCCAGGACCATGCGGCCTGACCTGATGTATCTATCGACGACGGATTATATCCAGCACAAGGCCGCGCCGGGCTCGACCATCGCCAACGCGTTCTATGCCATGATCGATGGCTATCTGGCGGAGCTTGATGCGCTGGGCTGCATCATCGTCGCGACTGCCGATCATGGCATGAACGACAAGCACCTGCCGGATGGCACGCCGGATGTCGTCTATCTCCAGAGCCACTTCGATGGCTGGATTGGCAAAGGTGCGGCTCGCGTCATCCTGCCGATCACCGACCCCTACGTGGCGCATCATGGGGCGCTGGGTTCATTCGCCACGGTGTATGTGCCATCAGGCAGCGATGTCGTCGGGTTGATGGCGAAACTCTCGGCCATTCCGGGCATCGAGGTTGCGATGACCCGCGACGAGGCCTGCGCCCGCTTCGAACTGCCACCGGATCGCATCGGCGATATCGTGGTGATCTCGACGCGCCACAAGACATTGGGCACTGCGCCCGAACTGCATGACCTCTCGGGCCTTGACGAGCCGCTGCGCTCGCATGGTGGCCTCAGCGAACAGAAGGTGCCGATGATCGCCAACCGGCCTATCATTGTGCCGCAAGGGCATCGCCTGCGCACCTTCGATGTTTTTGCGGCCGCCCTGAATTGGACAGCCAAAACAGGGACACCGCTCGCATGACGATGCATACCCCTCTCCCCGTTCGCCATGAGGCCATGCGCATCGCGGGCAAGCTTGTTTCGACCGATGATGTGATCGAGGTGCGCAACCCCTACGACAACAGCGTTGTCGGCACGGTGCCTGCCGCGCGGCCCGAGCATGTGCGCGATGCATTCGCGCGTGCCAAAGCGTTCACGCCCAAGCTGACCCGCTACGAGCGCCAGCAGATCCTTCTGCGCACGGCTGAATTGCTGGCCAAGCGCCGCGAGGAGATTGCCCGGGTGATCACGGCGGAATCCGGGCTGTGCTGGAAGGATTCGCTCTATGAGGCGACGCGGGCCTACGATGTCTATTCCTTCGCCGGTCAGTTGTGCATCAAGGATGATGGCGAGACCTTCGCCTGCGACATCAGCCCCAATGGCAAGCAGCGCAAGATCTTCACCACGCGCGTGCCGCTGATGGGCGTGATCTCGGCCATCACCCCGTTCAACCACCCCCTCAACATGGTGTCGCACAAGATCGCGCCGGCCATCGCCACCAACAACCGCATGGTGCTGAAGCCCACCGAGCTGACGCCGCTGACCGCGCTTCTCCTGGCGGATATCCTCTATGAGGCGGGCCTGCCGCCGGAAATGCTCTCCATCGTCACCGGCAATCCCTCGACCATGGGCGATTCCATGATCACCGATCCCGATGCCGATCTCATTACCTTCACGGGGTCGGTGCGGGTCGGCAAAT
>JANNFV010000693.1:0-4474 GCA_031380285.1 Hyphomicrobiales bacterium
GGAAGACCACGGCACCCTGGTCAAATTTTTCCTTGAATTTCACCGGGCCGACCTGGCGACAGGCGAGCGAGATGTCGGAGACCTGTTCGGCCAGGCCCAATGCCCCGCTCCAGCCGCCCTTCTCGGGCACCGTGAAATGGCAGGCCACGCCGTCGATGGCGGGATCATCGATGCCATAGGTCGCAAGCTTGTCATCGGGCGACAGCAGCTTGAACACGGTGGATTTCTTGAAGATCAGATCAGGATCATCAGCGCGTGCTGCGGCGGGGGCCACACAAAACAGGGCAGCCAGGACAAGGGCTCGGATCATGACGGTCTTTCCTGTTGGGTTCACACCAACAAGTGGCCCTTCGGTGCGCGCAGCGCAAGACTCACCGACCGCCGCTCACCGCCAGGTTTGCACCCGTCACATAGCTCGCCGCATCAGACAGCAGATACAGCACGGCATCCGCGATCTCTTCTGCCCGTCCGATCCGCTGCATCGGAATCGACGGGCGGATGCGCTCGACGCGGGCGGCATCCTGCGTGCTGCGGGCATGAATCTCCGTGTCGATCATGCCGGGTGAGACCGCGTTGACGCGGATGCCGTCCATGGCGAGCTCCTTCGACAGGCCAATCGTCAGCGCGTCGATTGCACCCTTGGAAGCAGCGTACCAGACATATTCTCCAGGGCTGCCGAGCCTTGCAGCAATGGATGAGATGGTGATGATGCTGCCGCCCGATCCGCCGTGACGCGTTGACATCCGGGGGATCGCCTCCCGCGCGACGAGGATCGCGCCGGTCACGTTGATGTCGATGCATTGGCGGATCACGGCGGCTTCAGCCAGATCAAGGCGGCTGCTGCGACCGGTCACACCAGCGTTGTTGACGAGATCGGTGAGTCGTCCAAGGCCGTCGTCCACAGCTTTGAAGATGGCACGGATATCGGCTTCCTGGCTGACATCGCCTTGCACCGTGATGGCCCTGCGCCCGAGTGCGCGGATATCCTGCGCGACAGCCTCGGCGGCCTGGGCATCTGAAGCATAGTTCACCGCGACATCGAAACCGTTGGCGGCAGCCTTGCGGGCGATCGCAGCGCCGATGCCGCGGCTGGCTCCCGTGACAAGCAGGATGCGGGAAGACGTGGTCATGATCAGCGCAACTCCGTGGCGTAATGCATCGCGGAAGTCTCGCACAGGCTGACGCGCCATTCCACCGGGCGTCCCTCGACAGAGATGGCCGTACGGTCGATGCGCAGCAAGGGCGTGCCAGTCGCCAACCCGAGGATCGCGGCATCCTCCATCGAAGCGGCCACGGCTTTCAGCGTCTCATGGCCGCCAGCAACCGTGATGCCGAAGCGTTCGGCGAAGGTATTGTAGAGATTGTTGGGGATATCACCGGTCTGCAAGCCGTCGAAGATCGCTGTCGGCAGGACGATGGTCTCGACGATGCAGCGTCGCCCGGCCAGCGAGCGCACCCGGCGGATGCGAATGACAGGCTCGCCTCCAAACAGCGCCAGCCGCGTGGCTTCCTCGGCATCGGCTGAGGCTTCCGAAACCTGCAGCACCTCGCTTTCCGGAAAAACGCCGTCGGCATGGTCCGGCTTGAGCTTGAAGAACTGGAACAGGATGCGGGCTTCGTCATGGGTGGCGACGAAAGTGCCGCGCCCCTGGCGTCGCACCAGCAGTCGCGCGGCGGTCATGTCATCGAGCGCCTTGCGAGCCGTGCCCTGGCTCACCCCCAGTTCCGCGGCGATCTGCATTTCGCTGGGCACGATCTGGCCCGCTTTCCAGCGACCATCGGCAATGCGCTGGGTCAGCTTCTCCCGGACCTGCTGGTACAGCGGCTTGAATCCAACGGTCTGTGTTCCAAACGTCTGTTCAGCGGCCATTGCAAGAATCCCGAATTTCCATTTGCATAGAGGCAAGGAGCAATTGACCCTGTCAAGTCTTATGTCTTATAGAAGACTAGAGGTCGGCATTGAACCGATCATTGTTCCAACAAGGATACTCCCATGAGCGCTCCGCACCTGCTGGTGCACGATCACAAGGACAACTGCGGTGTTGTCGTGGTCGAGAACCTGAAAGCTGGCACCGACATGCTGGCTGTCATCACCCATGACAATTCCGATTTCCGGATCACCGCCAAGATGGATATTCCCATCGGCCACAAGGTTGCCCTCAAGGATCTGAAGAAGGGCGATACGGTCTGGAAATATGCACAGGATATCGGGATCGTGAAAGCCGATGTGAAAAAGGGCGAGCATCTGCACGTCCACAACGCCAAGACGAAACGCTGGTAACTTTTCACGGACCTCATCCTGAGCCTGTCGAAGGATGGTCCAGCCACATTCGGAAATTCCGCCCCCAACCCTTCGACACACTCAGGGTGAGGGCTTGAGGCAAATGAGGAAAACACCATGTCCGTCAGCCAAATGGTCGCCAATTATGACCTGTCGAAAATTCCATCCAAATCCGTGAAGGGCCGCAAGATCGATGCGCCCGGTTTCAAGAGCCCTCTGGCGAAAAAGGCCATGCGTGCCGCCACCAAGGATTTCTTCCACGGCTGGCGTCGCGAGAATGGCCGCGTCGGCGTGCGCAACCACGTGCTGCTGCTGCCGCTCGATGACCTGTCAAATGCCGCCTGCGAGGCTGTCGCCAACAACGTCAAGGGCGTGCTGGCCATTCCCCACGCCTATGGCCGCCTGCAATTCGGCGCTGATCTCGATCTGCACTTCCGCACGCTGATCGGCACGGGCGCCAACCCCAACGTCGCAGCCGTCATCGTGATCGGCATCGAAGACGGCTGGACCAAGATCGTGGTCGATGGCATCGCCAAGACCGGCAAGCCGGTCGTCGGCTTCGGCATCGAGGGCCATGGCGACATCGCCACCATCGCGAGGGCCTCCTACGTCGCCAAGGATTTCGTGCAATGGGCCTCCGAGCTTCAGCGGGAGAAATGCTCGGTCGCGGAACTCTGGGTCTCCACCAAATGCGGTGAATCCGACACCACCACGGGCCTCTCATCCTGCCCGACCGTCGGCAACATGTATGACAAGTGGCTGCCCAAGGGCATCTATGGCGTCTTTGGTGAAACCTCGGAAATCACGGGCGCGGAGCATCTCTGCAAGGCCCGCGCCGCCACGCCCGCCATCGGCGAGCGCTGGTACAAGATGTGGAAGGCCTACCAGGACGACGTGATCGAGGCGCACAAGACCTCTGATCTCTCGGACAGCCAGCCGACCAAGGGCAACATCGCGGGTGGCCTCACCACCATCGAGGAAAAGGCGCTTGGCAACCTGGAGAAGATCGGGCGCGAGTCGAAATACATCGACATCCTGGAGCCGGCGGAAGCGCCAGCCAAGGGGCCGGGCCTCTACTTCATGGACAGCTCATCCGCTGCCGCCGAATGCGTCACCCTCATGATGGCGGGCGGCTATGTCATCCACACCTTCCCCACAGGACAGGGCAATGTGATCGGCAATCCCATCGTGCCGGTCATCAAGATCACGGGCAATCCCAAGACGATGCGCACCATGCCGGAGCATATCGACGTGGATGTCTCGGGCATCCTGCGCCGCGATGTCACCATTCCGGAGGCAGGCGACATGCTGATCGAGAACATCGTGCGCACCGCCAATGGACGGTTGACGGCGGCAGAAGCGCTGGGGCATCGGGAATACTCGATGACCAAGCTCTACCGCAGCGCCTGAGAAACAAGGAACAGCAGATACCGGTCGAGAAGCCGGTGATACCCTCTCGCTAGAATGAGGGCAAAGGACCGGATCAACCGGTCAAAGTCGGGGAGGCAATCCCCGCATCACCTGAGCTGAACCAAGAACAGAGGACCCGCACGACAGCGTGTCACGCATCAAAATCATCGGCTCGACTCCCAAGCCCTGGCCGCTTACCCGGTCAGGGCTTATCAGTCTCAAGGCAGGTTGTTGTTGTTCATCAGGATGACGTGACCCATGGCAGGCATTGTGAACGCTGATGCAATCAGCAGCTTTCTGGGGAAGAACGGCGCAGGCATCGCACTGTCTGCCGCCGTCGCGGTTGCCGCCGTGCTGGCCGAGCCGCTGATGAAGGCGTTGACGGGGGGCTTCAGCCTGCCTGCGATGGTGATCGCGCTGTTCATCGGCATCGCCCTCAACCGGTTCGCCAGCGATCCGCGCTTCCAGCCCGGCATCACCTGGTGCGTGAAGAAGCTCCTGCGCATCGCCATCGGGCTGCTTGGCCTCAGGATTGCGCTGGGCGATATCCTCGGTCTGGGCGTGGGCACCATCCTGCTGGTCGTGGCCTCCATGGCCTTGACGATTGTTGCGGCCATCGGGCTGGCTCGCCTCTTCGGCCAGGAGGCTGGCTACGGCGCGCTGGCGGGCGCTGCCAACGCTGTCTGCGGTGCTTCCGCGACGCTGGCCACATCAACCGTCGTGCCACAGTACAAGAACAAGGATGCCGACACGGCCTTTACCGTGGTGATGGCCAACGCCGTG
>JANNFV010000008.1:0-14861 GCA_031380285.1 Hyphomicrobiales bacterium
GATGGAGTGGCCCGGGCGGGGCGTGATAGCCTTTCCGATGCCGAGGCGGCTTGGGTCGCTGGGCCTGTGCGAGAGCGGACGGCTGATCCTGGGCCTGGAGGATGGTGTCTTCCTGCATGAACCGGGCACTGACCGTTTCGACTGGATCGCGACAATCGAGGCCGAGATCGTCATGAACCGGCTGAACGATGGCAAGGTCGGGCCGGACGGAGCCTTCTGGGTGGGGTCGATGGACGAGCGCAGCCCCCGGCAAGCCACGGGTGCGCTTTACCGGGTGACGATGGCAGGGGCCGTCAGGCAAATCGGCGATGTCATCGTGTCCAACGGCCTGGGCTGGTCTCCCGATGGGCGGACCATGATTCACACGGACTCAAGTGTTCCTGCCATCGATGCCTGGGATTTCGACCCTGCAACGGGCGCCATCGCCCATCGCCGTCGCATCGCCCTCCCCGGCAATGACGTGGGACGCCCGGATGGCGGCGCTTTCGATGCCGAGGGGTTCTATTGGTCGGCGGGCGTTTCCGCTGGTCGCCTGAACCGCTGGGACATGCAGGGAAACCTCGTCAGCCATGTGGCACTCGCCATGCCGCATCCCACGATGCCGTGCTTTGCCGGGCCGGACCTGCGCACCGTCTTCGTCACCAGCCTGCGCTCCTTGGGACCGCAGACCGACCTGACGCAATGGCCGCAATCCGGCGGATTGCTGGTGGGTGATCTGGGCGTGGCTGGTGCTCCGGTGACGCGCTTCCGGGATTGCTAGCTTTTGCCGAAACTCCAGTGCTTGTGGGCCAGGAAGCTCCAGGCCAGCACAACGAGCGTGGTGGCGATCTGTGCGGGGAAGTAGGGCAGCGTCAGCCGCTCCACCAGCACATGCATCACGCCGTAAGTGATGCCAAAGCCCACCGCGGCCACCACGGCGAACCGCCACCCTGCCTCCTCGTGCGGGCGCTCGCTGCGATAGGTGTGCGTGCGGTTCAGCCAATAGGACACGATGCCGCCGCCGACATAGCCCACCAGTGTCGCGGGCACGGCTCGCCAATCCGCCAGTTCCACCAGGCCCACCAGCAGGCTGTAATGCATGATGGCCGCGATGATGCCGACACCGGTGAAGGCGAGGAGTTGCGCAATCAGTCCGCCAGGTTGCGATGCGGGTTGGGTCATGCCTGTTCAATAGCCGTGATTTGTTGCGGGATCATGAGTCTTTTGCGCTTCCCCCTCGCAAAAGCCCCGTCTATAGCAACCGCTTAGCCATTCACTGACGCGAGCTTGTTCGCCGGACGCTTCTTGCGCACCGGGATCATGCCGCGCAACACGCGTGTCCCTATGCCCAAGCGCACAGATATCTCGACCATCCTGATCATCGGCGCGGGTCCGATCATCATCGGGCAGGCATGCGAGTTCGATTATTCCGGCACCCAGGCCGTGAAGGCGCTGAAGGCCGAGGGCTATCGCATCGTCCTGGTCAATTCCAATCCGGCGACGATCATGACCGATCCGGAACTGGCGGATGCCACCTATGTGGAGCCGATCACGCCGGAAGTCGTTGCCAAGATCATCGAGAAGGAAAAGGCCAATGTGCCCGAGGGCACGGTCTTCGCCCTGCTGCCGACCATGGGCGGCCAGACCGCGCTGAACTGTGCGCTGGCGCTGGAGCAGATGGGTGTGCTCGAGAAATACGCGGTCGAGATGATCGGGGCCACCGCCGATGCCATCGACAAGGCCGAGGATCGGCATCGCTTCCGCGAGGCGATGACCAAGATCGGGCTCGAGACGCCCAAGTCCGAGCAGGTCTCGACGCTTTCAGGGGCACTCAGTGCGCTGGATATGGTGGGCCTGCCCGCCATCATCCGCCCCTCCTTCACCATGGGGGGCACGGGTGGCGGCATCGCCTACAACAAGGCGGAGTTCATCGAAATCGTCGAGCGTGGCATCGATGCGTCGCCCACCAGCACCGTCCTGATCGAGGAAAGCGTGCTGGGCTGGAAGGAGTACGAGATGGAGGTTGTGCGCGACAAGGCGGACAATTGCATCATCGTCTGCTCCATCGAGAACATCGATCCGATGGGGGTGCATACGGGCGATTCGCTCACGGTCGCTCCCGCCCTGACGCTGACCGACAAGGAATACCAGGTGATGCGGGATGCCTCGCTCGCGGTGTTGCGCGAGATCGGCGTCGAGACCGGCGGCTCCAACGTGCAGTTCGCGGTCAACCCGGCCGATGGGCGGATGATCGTGATCGAGATGAACCCGCGCGTGTCGCGGTCCTCGGCGCTGGCCTCCAAGGCGACGGGCTTCCCCATCGCCAAGGTCGCAGCGAAACTGGCTGTTGGCTACACCATGGACGAGATCGCCAACGACATCACGGGGGGGGCGACGCCGGCCTCCTTCGAGCCGACCATCGACTATGTCGTGACCAAGATTCCGCGCTTCGCCTTCGAGAAGTTCCCCGGGGCCGATCCGGTGCTGACCACATCGATGAAGTCGGTGGGCGAATCCATGGCCATTGGCCGCACCTTCCTGGAATCGCTGCAAAAGGCGCTGCGTTCGCTGGAAACCGGCCTCACGGGTCTGGACGAGATCGAGATCGAGGGCATGGGCAAGGGCCGTGACGAGGACCGCAACGCGGTGCGTGCAGCGCTCGGCACGCCGACGCAGGACCGCCTCCTCAAGGTGGGCCAGGCGCTGCGCATGGGCATCAGCCATGAAGAGGTGCATCAGTTCTGCAAGATCGATCCCTGGTTCATCGAGCAGTTGCAGGGCATCATCGATCTCGAGAACAAGGTGAAGGCGCATGGATTGCCGACGACACCGGGCGCGTTTCGCCAGTTGAAGGCAGCAGGCTTCTCGGATTCGCGGCTGGGTTCGCTCACCGGCAAGAGCGAGGGCGAAATCCGGGCCTTGCGCCGGGGTTTGAACGTGCGTCCTGTCTACAAGCGCATCGACACTTGCGCGGCGGAATTCGCCACGCCGACCGCCTACATGTATTCGACCTACCAGCCGGATTTCGCGGGTGCGCAGGCGGATGAAGCCCGTCCTACCGACAAGAAGAAGATCATGATCCTGGGCGGCGGACCCAACCGCATCGGCCAGGGCATCGAGTTCGACTATTGCTGCTGCCACGCCTGCTTCGCGCTGACCGATGCTGGCTACGAAACCATCATGGTCAATTGCAATCCCGAGACCGTCTCCACCGATTATGACACCTCGGACCGGCTCTACTTCGAGCCGCTGACAGAGGAAGACGTGCTGGAGATCATCGAAACCGAGCGCTCGAAAGGCACCTTCCACGGCGTTATCGTGCAGTTCGGCGGCCAGACGCCCCTCAAGCTGGCCCGCGCGCTGGAAGCTGCGGATGTGCCGATCCTGGGGACATCGCCCGATGCCATCGATCTGGCGGAAGACCGCGACCGCTTCAAGCGCCTGCTCGACAAGCTCAAACTGAAGCAGCCCGAAAATGGCATTGCCTATTCGGTGGAACAGGCCCGGCGTGTCGGCGAGGATCTCGGCTTTCCCTTCGTCGTGCGCCCCTCCTATGTGCTGGGCGGCCGCGCCATGGCCATCGTGCGCGACCAGACCGAGTTCGATGCCTATCTGCTGGGCACCTTGCCCGGCCTCGTGACGTCCGAGATCAAGCAGCGCTATCCCAACGACAAGACGGGGCAGATCAACAGCTTGCTCGACAAGAACCCGATCCTGTTCGACCGCTACCTCTCGGATGCGGTGGAAGTGGACGTGGATTGCCTCGCCGACGGCACGGATGCCTTTATCGCAGGCATCATGGAGCATATCGAGGAAGCGGGCATCCATTCCGGCGACAGCGCCTGTTCGTTGCCGCCGCGCTCCCTGTCGAAGGAAACGCTCGCGGAACTGGAGCGCCAGACCAAGGCGATGGCCCTGGCGCTGGAGGTCGGTGGCCTGATGAACGTGCAATACGCCATCCAGGACGGCGTGATCTATGTGCTCGAGGTCAATCCCCGTGCGTCGCGCACGGTGCCGTTTGTCGCCAAGGTGATGGGCGAGCCCTTCGCCAAGATCGCGGCGCGGGTGATGGCGGGCGAAAAGCTTGCCAGCTTCAACCTCAAGCCCAAGGTCCTCAAGCATGTGGGCGTCAAGGAATCGGTCTTTCCCTTCGCCCGCTTCCAGGGTGTCGATACGGTGCTGGGCCCGGAAATGCGCTCGACCGGCGAGGTCATCGGGCTGGATGCCTCGTTCGGCGTGGCCTTCGCCAAGAGCCAGCTGGGCGCAGGTGCCAAGGTGCCCACGGGCGGCAAGGTCTTCGTTTCGATCAAGGACGATGACAAGGACCGGTTGCTGCCCTCCATCCGCATGCTGGTTGACCTGGGCTTCCGCATCACCGCCACGGGGGGCACGCAGCGCTATCTCGAGGAAAAGGGCGTGCCGACCGAACGGATCAACAAGGTGTCCGAAGGGCGTCCTCACATCGTCGATGCCATCAAGAACGGCGGCATCCAGCTCGTGTTCAACACGACCTACGGTGCACAGGCGCTGGCCGACAGTCGTTCCCTGCGGCGTGCTGCGCTTCTGCAGAAGACGCCGTATTACATGACGCTGGCCGGTTCCATCGCGGCGGCAGAGGGGATCAAGGCGTATCTTGCGGGTGATCTCAAGGTGAAGCCTCTGCAGGATTATTTCAGCAAGGCTTCCTGATGGCCAGCGCAGTATGGGCAGGCCACCCCACGGGTGTGCCTGCACCGCGGCACTTGCGGTTTTGCCACCGATACCCCACTCTCTGATAGCGGCACGGACGGTTGCTTCCTCCATCACGGAGTGAGACAGCAGCTATTGCCAAGGATTGGGGGGAAGCTTATTCCCCCGCGTCTTTCCCTCGGTGCGGAGGGGCGTCGAGCCGCACCCAGACACGTCTTTCTGATCTGCAATCCAGGTTTGTCCCCGGAATGTGGACATTTTTGCTGGGGAGCCTCCCTATGGACAAAGTGCCCATGACCATCGCCGGATTCGCGGCGCTGGAGAAGGAACTGAAATTCCGGCAGGCCGAGGAGCGTCCGCGCATCATCCTCGCCATCCAGGAAGCGCGCGCGCATGGCGACCTCTCGGAGAACGCGGAATATTCCGCGGCAAAGGAAGCGCAATCGATGAATGAAGGCCGCATCGCCGAGCTGGAAGACAAGCTGGGTCGCGCGGATGTGATCGATGCATCGAAGCTCAGTGGTGATACCATCAAGTTCGGAGCGACGGTTTCCCTGATCGACGAAGTGACGGAAGAGAAGAAGACCTACCAGATCGTCGGCGACATGGAAGCGGACGTGAAGTCCGGCAAGGTTTCGATCTCATCGCCGATTGCTCGCGCCTTGATCGGCAAGAGGAAGGGCGATTCGGTGCAGGTGAACACCCCAGGTGGAGGAAAAAGCTATGAAATCGAAGCTCTTGCCTTTCGTTAAGCGTTTGCCTTTCGCTAGCACCCTGCGCATCGCCGTGGTCCTGGCTGCCGCTGCCGGCATGCAGGTATTCTCCGCAGGCGAGAGCCAGGCGCAGACGGTGTTCCGCGCCATCCAGATCGACATGAGCGGCATCCCCTCCGGTGCTTTCGAAACCAGGCGCGATCTGCAGGCCTGCCTCGCGGCCAAGCTGCCTCAGGCTTTTGCCGGGCGGGTCAACGCCGGGCAGCGCAGTGCTCCTGTCCTCGTGGTCCGCCCCACATCGGTCTGGCTCGCCAGCATCATGACCACGATGACATCGGAAGATGACCGCGGCGGCAATGGCACCGCCAGTCTCGATCAGTTGGAAGGTGAGGCCATTGTAGCAGGCCAGCGCATTCCCCTGCTGGTGTCAGCCAATCCGGATTTCGGATCGGTTGCCAATGCCGGCAATCAGGCAAGGCTTCGCACAGAGACCCTCTGCACCAGCTTCGCCCTGTGGCTGGCCCGCAAAGTCTAGCGCCTGGGCCTCAGACGCCGTCGAACGGAACGGTCGGCTCGTCCTTCACCTTGGACAGGGCAAGTGCCGTGCGCACCGAGGCGAGATTGGGCAGCGCCGTCAATTCCGATACGAAGGCCTGAAACGCTTCCAGGTTCGGAAACACGCATTTCAGCATCAGGTCGATATCGCCTGAAAGCGTCCAGCTTTCCCGAACGGCGGACCAGGCCCTGATTCGGGCCTCGAAGGCGTCGATCTCGGTCTTGGTGGTGCTCTTCAGCTGCACCATGGCAAAGCACGACACGCCAAAGCCAAGCTGGCGGCTGTCGAGCAAGGCGCGATATCCCTTGATCATGCCTGCCGTTTCGAGCGATTTCACCCGCCGGAGGCAGGGAGGCGCGGAAATGCCGACGCGGCGGGCCAGTTCCACATTGGTGATGCTGCCATCCGCCTGCAATTCGGCAAGGATCTTGAGGTCGATTGTATCGAGCTGGTGGCGCAAGCCGTATCTCCGGTGATAGACAGTGCCTTCCTTGTAGCGAAACCTTCTGGCGACACAATCCTGCGCATGGCATTCCTCCCGTGACATATCATGCGCAAGATCAGCAACTTGATGACGCGCGGCGGATCGTTTCCGGTGCCACCTGCTGGGTGCTGAGCGACGGCAAGGCGGGCGATGAAGCCCAGTGCCTCGGCGTCACCGAGCGTCTTGGACTGGTGGCTGAGATCAGGCGGATCAAACCGCGCACGCTTTTCACCCTCGCCATGCCCTGGGGGCCGATCGATCCTGCCGAAGCCCCATCCAAGACGGGCAGTCCCATCGCGCCACCCTTTCCGGATATCGTCATTGCCTCCGGGCGACGCACCGTCGCCTATCTCCGGCGCATCCGCAGAGACGGGCGGGGACGGGTGCTGACGGTCTATCTGAAAGACCCCAGCACGGGTGCAGATGCGGCAGAGGCCATCTGGGTGCCAGCCCATGACAAGCTAAGGGGGGCGAATGTCACCGTGACGCTGACCTCGCCGCATCGTATCTCGCCCGAGCGGCTGGCCGGTGCCCGCAAGCGCCAACCGGCCTGGTTGAAAACCGATAGACCAACGGTCGGCGTCCTGCTGGGTGGCAACAGCCAGCACCACCACTTCACGCCAGCCGATATCACGAGCCTTGTTGGCGCACTGACGGCGCTTGCCCGCAACGGCGCCAATCTTGTCGTCACACCCTCGCGCCGCACGCCCGCACCTCTGGCGGGGGCGGTGCGCGCATTGTGCGGCGAAACAGGCGGCTTCTTCTGGGACGGCAGCGGCGAAAATCCTTACCTTGCGATCCTGGCCCATGCCGGCCACCTCGTGGTGACGGCGGACAGCGTCAACATGCTGGGGGAGGCGGCGGCGACAGGCATCCCCATCCATCTGTTCACGCCAGCGGGCGGACACACGAAGATATCAGCCTTCGTGAGTGGCCTTGAGCGCCACGGAGCTGTGCGTCCCTTGTCGTCGGCCCTTGAAACATGGTCCTATGACCCCCTAGATGCCACGCCTGTCATCGCCTGCGCCGTGGCAAAAGCCTATGCTGCGCGGCACCGCTGAAACGCGCTCCGGAGAGCCAACCATGTCCGCCACATCCAGCCAGACCGAGAATCGCAAGGTCATCATCGTCGGCTCCGGCCCCGCAGGATATACCGCTGCGGTCTATGCGGCGCGCGCCATGCTGAAGCCGATGCTGATCTCGGGTTTCGAGCCAGGCGGACAGTTGATGATCACCACGGATGTCGAGAATTATCCCGGCTTCGCCACGGCCATCCAGGGTCCGTGGCTGATGGAGCAGATGAAGGCGCAGGCCGAGCATGTCGGGACAGAGATGGTGTCCGATCACATCACGGCGGTGGACCTGAAGAGCCACCCCTTCCGCCTGACCGGCGATACCGGCCAGACCTATACCTGCGATGCGCTGATCATCGCCACAGGTGCCAAGGCCAAGTGGCTGGGCATTCCTTCGGAAGACAAGTTCAAGGGCTTTGGCGTGTCGGCCTGTGCCACCTGCGATGGCTTCTTCTACCGCAACAAGGATGTGGCGGTGGTGGGGGGGGGCAATTCCGCTGTGGAGGAGGCGCTCTATCTCGCCAACCTTGCGTCCAGCGTGACGCTCATCCATCGCCGACGCGAACTGAAGGCCGAGCGCATCCTGCAGGACCGGTTGTTCAAGCACCCCAAGGTGAAGATCATCTGGGACAGCGCAGTGGATGAAATCTGCGGCGATGACAATCCGCTCGGCGTGACGCATCTCAGGCTGAAGAACGTGGTGACCGGTGGCCTCAGTGACCTGAAGGTGCATGGCCTCTTCGTCGCCATCGGCCATGTGCCGGCGTCAGACCTGTTCAAGGGCCAGGTGGACATGCGCCCCAACGGCTATATCCAGACCACGCCCGGCACCACGACCACCAATATCGAAGGGGTCTATGCGGCGGGAGACGTGGCGGATGATGTCTATCGCCAGGCCGTGACGGCGGCGGGACTGGGCTGCATGGCGGCGCTTGAAGCCGAGCGCTGGCTGCATGCGCGGGAGAGCCTGAAACAGGCGGCGGAGTAGGGCCGAGGGAGCCTCGAAGGGCTTAAGACCTAGGCCAGTTCCTCTTTCGAGTGGATGGTCGAATCCGCGTTGAGTCGATAGACAATCGGCACGCCTGTCGCCAGTTCGCGGGCGATGATCTGCTCGCCCGTCAGGCCTTCCATGGCCATGATCAGCGCCCGCAACGAATTGCCATGTGCGGCCACCAATGTGCGCTTTCCCGAAAGCACCACGGGCAGGATATCATGCACATAATAGGGTAGCACGCGCGCCGCCGTGTCCTTCAGGCTCTCGCCGCCCGGTGGTGGAATGTCATAGGAGCGCCGCCAGACATGCACCTGTTCCTCGCCCCATTTCTTGCGGGCATCGTCCTTGTTGAGGCCGGAGAGTTCGCCGTAGTCCCGCTCGTTCAGCGCCTGGTCGCGGATCGTGGTCAGGCTGGGCTGGCCGAGCGCATCCAGGACGAGCTGGCAGGTCTTCTGCGCCCGGACCAGGTCCGAGGTGAAGGCGACATCGAAGCCGATGCCGCGCGCCTTCAACCGGCTCCCTGCAGCCTTGGCCTCCTCCACGCCCAGCGCGGTGAGATCAGGATCCTTCCAGCCCGTGAACAGGTTCCTGAGGTTCCATTCGCTCTGGCCATGGCGGCAGAGCACCAGAAGATGCGTCATGTCTCGTCCTCGTCGTCGGCGGGGGCCGCTCCTTCGAGCGTGCCGGTGCGCGCCGCTTCGGCCACGCCCGCGAAGGCCCTGTAGGTGATCAGCAGGAGCAGGACAAGCAGCCCCGAAGCGATGGCGAGAATCTTCAGCAGGCCCCGGTCGATATCGGCGAGCCGCAGCAGCGCCAGGCCGACGAGCAGCGCGGCGGCCAGCAGCCATATCCCGCGCTTGATGCCGCTTGCAGGACCGACCATCAATCAGTCAAACCCAGCACATCCGTCATTGTGAAATAGCCGGGCTTGCGGCCGCGGCCCCAGAGCGCCGCCTTCACCGCGCCATTGGCGAAATTGTCGCGGCTTTCGGCGGAATGACTGAGCGTGATGCGCTCCCCGGGGCCGGCGAAGATCACGCTGTGCTCACCCGCGACGCTGCCGCCGCGCAGGCTGGCAAAGCCGATATCGCCCGGGTTGCGCGCGCCATGATGCCCGTCGCGGTTCTTCGCGGTGTGATCCTTGAGCGCTATGCCGCGCCCGGTCGCAGCCGCCTCGCCCAGCAACAGGGCCGTGCCAGACGGCGCATCGACCTTCATGCGGTGGTGCATCTCGACAATCTCGATGTCGTAATCGAGATCAAGCGCCTTGGCCGCCTGCCTCACCAGTTGTGCCAGCACATTGACGCCCAGGCCGAAATTGCCGGACTGGATGATGATGGCATGGCGGGATGCGGCCCGGAGCCTGGCAAAATCGGCTTCGCTGAACCCGGTGGTGCCGACGATGTGGACGACTCGGGCCTGAGCCGCCAGCGCCGCGAAAGCGACCGAAGCGGCGGGAATCGTGAAGTCCAGCACGCCATCCGCCTTGGCAAAGGCGGCCAGTGGATCATTCGTGATTGCAATTCCCGTGTTGCCCGCGCCAGCCACCAGGCCTGCGTCCTGGCCCAGCACGGGCGATCCCTCGCGCTCGATGGCACCGGACAGCACAATGCCCGGCGTGTTCTGCACCGCACGCACCAGCGCCTGGCCCATGCGGCCTGCGGCACCCACGACAACAAGGCGCATGTCGGACATTGCGGTTTCTCCCATCGCCGCCATCCTCAGGACGGCTGCGGACCCTCGTAGCCCGCCACGATCACCAGGTCGGTCGGACCGACATCCTTCAGATGTTCGAGGGCGGCCTGATATTCCGGCGAGTCGTAGCAGGCGACGGCCGTGTCGTAGCTGTCGAACTCGACCACCACATTGTGCTTGCGCGGCGTGCCCTTGGCGACCTTGCCCGCCGGACCACGCACGACGAAGCGTGCCCCGAACTTGGCAAAGGCCTTGGCGTTCAGCGCCCTGTAGCGGTCATAGGCCTCGGTGTTGTCGACATCGACCCGGGCGATCCAGTATCCCTTCGCCATCACGCTCCCTCCACTGCCACGATATCGATGTAGCCCGCACCTTCGCGCAGCTTGCGTGCCGCGGCGTATTCGGTCGAGAACACATAGGCCTTCGCCTTCTCGAAGCTCTCGAATTCCAGCACCACGTTGCGGGAGCGGCCCTCGCCCTCCCCGACCGTCATCTGGCCGCCGCGCACCAGGGGCTTGCCGCCGTATTGCGCGATCGCCTTGGAGGCTTCCGCGGCATAGACCGCCCATTGCGTAGCATTGGTGACGACTGCACGGGCGATGACATATCCCTTGGGCATGGTGGCGTTTCCTTGTCTTGTCTCGGCTTCTGGATTCAGGTGGTCGATTCAGGCGTCATGCGGCTTGGCTCTGGGGCGCTCCGACAAGCCGTCTTGCTTCCATCGCATTCATCGGTTCGCCAAAGGCATAGCCTTGTCCGTATTCGCAGCCAAGCTGATAGAGTTCGACGGCATCCGATTCCGTCTCCGCGCCCTCTGCCACGATCTGCATGCCCAGGTCATGCGCCATCGTGATGATCGAACGCAGGATCACCGGGCGCGAGCCCTTGTTGGAGGGACGCACGAAGGACTGGTCGATCTTGATCGTGTCGAAGGGGAAGCGTTGCAGGTAGGCCAGTGACGAATACCCCGTGCCGAAGTCATCGAGCGACAATCCGGCGCCGAGATCCTTCATCTTCTGCAGCATCTGCGCCGCATATTCCGGGTTCTCCATGACCAGGCTTTCAGTGAGTTCCAGCTTCAGCGTGCCACGCTTGACCGGGGCGCGGCTCAGCACGGCCTTGAGATCGTGCAGCAGGTCATGCCGGAGCACCTGACGGCTGGAGACATTGACGCTGGCGAAGAGCGGTGGCTCGACATCGAGGGCCTGCTGCCACACGCCCAGTTCGCGGGCCGTTCGCTCCAGCACGAAAACGCCCAGATCGACGATCAGGCCGGTTTCTTCCGCGATGGCGATGAACTCCTTGGGAGAAATTCGCCCCAGCCTGGGGTGGTCCCAGCGCAGCAGCGCCTCGAAACCGGCGATGGTGCGGTCTTCCAGCCGGACGATTGGCTGGAAATAGACCTTCATCTCATTGCGCTCGAGGGCGCGGCGCAGGTCGCTTTCCAGCGCCAGGCGATCCGGCTTCAAGGTGCGCATGGAGGGCCGGAAGACCTCGATCCGGTCCCCGCCCAGCCGACGTGCATGGGCGAGCGCCAGTTCGGCGTTCTTCAGCACATCGTCGCGCCTGGTGTCGCCCTGCCTGTCGAACAGCGCGATGCCCACCGATGCGGTCACGATGATCTCGCGCTCGGCGAAGGTCATCGGTGCCGTCACGGCGCGGCGCACGAGGTCGGCGAAGGCTGTGATGCGCTCCGGCTCGCGCTCGGACAGGAGAATGATCGAGAAATTGTCGCCGTTCAGCCGCGCCAGCGTGTCCTGCGGGCGCAGCAGCCGGCCCAGCCGCCGCGCGATGTTGAGCAGGATCGAATCACCCACCGCGAAGCCGACGCTTTCGTTGACCTGCTTGAAGCGGTCGAGATTGAGCATCAGCACGGTCGGGCGCATCGCGTCGTCCGTGCGCGAGAACACCAGCGCCGCCTCCAACCGATCCAGGAACAGCTCCCGGTTGGGCAGCCCGGTCAGGTTGTCATGCACGGCGTCATGCAGCAGACGCTCTTCGGACGTCTTGACACCGGTGATGTCGGACAAGGTGCCCACGACGCGCACCACTTCGCTGTCATCGCCCACGACAGGCCGGGCCTTCAGCCCGAACCAGAGAAATTCGCCCTCCGCCGAGCGCAGGCGGAAATCGAGCGAAATGCGCCCGCGCCGCTGGTCGAGAATGGCATCGAGATTGGCCCGGTAGCGATCCCGGTCGAGCGGGTGCATCGCCTCCATCCACGGCCCGGGACGGCCATCGAAGGATCCGCGCTTCAGGTGCAACTGCTGTTCCAGCTCCGGGCTGAGATAGATGCGATCCGATTGCACATCCCAGTCGAAGACGATATCGCCTGAGCCGGTCAGCGCGAGGGATTTGCGCTCGGAGTCCGAGACCAGGCCTTGTGCGATGGCGCCGCCTGCGAAGGCGTGCTGCACCACGGTGAAGCCGATCAGCATCACGATCAGCACCAGGCCGCCCAGCAATGCCGGAGCCGTGATGTCATTGGCCAGCCTGCCATAGACGGCGATGGCCGCCGCACCCACCCAGGCCAGCAGCAGCACCCAGGTCGGCACGAGCATGATGGCCCGGTCGTAGCCAAGGGTGGCGAGATAGGCGATCAGCACCAACCCGATGGCCGCTGCGACACCGATGGCCATGCGGGCCACGCCGGAGGCCACGGGCGCATTGAACAGCGCCATGCCGACCAGGGCCGCGATGAACAGCACCCAGAGCGAGGTGAAATGGATGTAGCGGACATGCCAGCGGTTGAGGTTGAGATAGGCGAAAAGGAAGATCACCAGCGTGGCTGCAAGAACGGCCTCGGTCGCCGCGCGCAGCACCCGCTCGGTTTCGGTGGTGATGCCGAACAGCTTGCCCATGAAGCCGAAATCGATGCCGAGATAGGCCAGCACCGCCCAGGCCAGAGCCGCAGCCGCCGGGAAGATGACCGCGCCCTTGACCACGAAGACGATGGACAGGAACAGCGCCAGCAGGGCCGCGATGCCCAGCACCACGCCTCGGTAGAGTGTCAGGCTGTTGACCCGTTCGGTATAGGCATCCGGCTCCCACAACGTCAGCTGGGGCAGGGAGTTCACCGCGAGTTCCGCCACGAAGGTGACAGTGGTGCCGGGGTCGAGCGTGATCAGGAAGGCGTCGACACCCGTTGTTTCCTCGCGTTCCGGCCGCAGCCCCTGGCTTGCCGTGATGGCGCGGATGCGGGCACTGCCGAGATCGGGCCAGAGCACGCCGGAGCCGACAAAACGGTAATGCGGCGCGACCAGCAGCCGGTCGATCTGCTCGTCGCTGTCATTGGAGAGCGCGAAGGCGATCCAGTCGGGGCGCGTGCCGATATCGCCGGCCCGGACCTCGATGCGCCGCACGATGCCATCGGCCCCCGGAGCGGTTGAAATCGTGATGCGGTCTCCCTGCGACTGATAGCGCTCGATGGCAGGAAGCAGGTTGATGGCGGGCTGATCCGGCCTCACGCGCACCGCATCCAGTGCCATGGCTGGAGGCATCAGGGCCCCGAGCCATGCTGTCAGAAACGCCAGCAGGAGGAAGAAACGCTGTGACAAACAAGAATCCCGTGCGGCCCAGCCGCGTGTTGATGGACTGGTACCCTCTGGCATCAAGGCGGGCAAGTGCGTCATGGCAGGCAAGTGCGTCATGGGCTGCAAGTGCGTCATGGCAGGCAAGTGCGTCATGGCAGGCAAGTCAGTCCGGCCTGCATGGTGATCCGGTTTTCAAGAGAGCTTGTTCGCAGGTGGCATCAGCAGCCTCGCAAACAGGAGGTGATCGCGCCACTCCCCGTTGATCGCCAGATATTGCCGCGCATAGCCCTCCTGGACAAAAGCGGTCTTTTCAAGAAGCCTGACTGATACCCTGTTTTCCGGCACGCACGCCGCCTCGATCCGTCGCAAGCCCAGTGTTTTCGCCGCGAAGGGCAGGATCGATTGCACGGCCTCTGTCATCAGGCCCTGCCCGGCATGGCGCTCGCCCATCCAGTAGCCCAGGGATGCCATGGAGGCCGCACCGCGCCGGACATTCGTGAGGTTGATGCCACCCAGCAATTCCTGCCCGTTCGAACCGAAGAGAAAGAAGGGATAGGACTCGTCCTTCTCGATCTCGGCGCTGTAGCGGCTGACACGGCGTCGAAACGCTGCGGCTGTCAGGTCATCCCTGTGCCATGTCGGCTCCCAGGGTTGCAGAAAGGCCCGGCTGGCCTCACGCAGCGCAGCCCAGGCCTTGTGGTCTTCCTTGTGAGGGGGGCGGAGCACGAGCCGCTCCCCCGTTATGACCAGGTCCGGGCGGTCCAGCGTGCGCTTGCCGAAGAGGAGCATGTCCCGCCCGCTTCGCTTCAGATGGCTCGAGGCTGGCCGATGCGGCCCGCGATGCTGTCCAGCGTGGGAAGCGTCCTGGTCGGCCCGATGGTGGTGAGGGTGGGGGCGCTGGCCAGCATTCGTCGCCCGACGGCACGCACATCCTCGACCGTGATGGCATCCACCTTGGCAATGGTTTCTGCCGGTGGAATCAGCCGCCCATAGGCGATCAGATGGCGGGCCATCTGGTCGGCGCGGGCGCTGGAGCTTTCCAGCGCCATCAGGAGCGAGACCTTCAACTGGGCGCGCGCACGGGCCACCTCGGCCTCGCTGATGTCGTCCAGGCCCTGCATCAGGCAATCCAGCGTCACCTTCAT
>JANNFV010000029.1:0-5541 GCA_031380285.1 Hyphomicrobiales bacterium
CGGAAGATCAGCATGATGTTGCGGAGATAGATGAACACCGCGAGCCCCTGGCCCAGGATGATGATCGGTTCGCGCCGCACCAGTCCATAGACCAGCAGCATCAAGCCGCCACCCATGGAGAGAAACCAGAAGGCGACAGGCACGACGCTTTTGCCGGCCTTTTCACTGACCAGCCACTGGATCAGGAACCGCGCGGTGAAGAGAAGCTGCGCCGCCAGTCCGAAAGCCAGCCAGAAATCGAACCGGGCCACGAAAACATCATAGAGATAAGCCCGAAGATCGGTCACGACGCTGATCATGGTGCAATCTCTTCTGCCAGTGGCGAGGGCTTTTTCCGGCGGATGAGCCACCACACACCGCCCAGATCGAGAATGCCGACCCAAAGACGGTTCCACATGGTGTAGTTCGATGTGCCGGACAGGCGCGTGCGGTCGATAACGTCGACATGCACCACCTTGTAGCCCTCCCGCACCACGAGCGCGGGCAGGAAGCGGTGGATGGCGTCGAAATACGGCAGGTTGAGGAACAGCGACCTGGGGAAGCATTTCAAGCCGCAGCCCGAGTCGCGCGTGCCATCCTTGAGAATGCCGCCGCGCACCGCATTGGCGATCTTCGACTGGAATTTCTTGAAGCCCGACGCCTTGCGCCCCACCCGCTGTCCCGCCGCGATGCCGTTTTCGGGCGAGGCCATCAGCGCGTTGTAAAGCTCGGGGATATAGGCCGGGTTGTTCTCCCCGTCGCCATCGAGCGTGGCAATGATGTCGGACCGCGCCGCCCGCACGCCCGTGCGCACCGAGGCGGATTGCCCTCCGGAGCGCTCATGCCGGATCTGCCGCAGCCAGGGTCGCGTGGCGGCGAGGCGGCTGATCTCGGCCTCCATGCTATCGGTCGAGCCATCGTTGACATAGATCACCTCGAAGGTGCCGATCGTGGAAAGCGCGGTTTCCAGTTCGTCCACAAGAGGCGCGACGTTGCGCTCCTCGTTCTTGCAGGGAACGACAACGGAGATGGCGGGTGGCGTGTTGGCAATGGTCAAGGGGATCAACGGTTGTTGCTGGAAACGAGAGCCGCCTTTTAACCAAGGAGTGGCGTCTGGGCTACCCCCAACCGGCAGGGGCTTGATTGCCGTTCAACTCCCGGTCAGGTTGCTCCCCTTATGTCGGCGTCAACGCCTGTGAGGAGAACACATCGATGGCCATGCATTTCTGGGATGCCAGTTGGGATCTCAACCTCGACCTTTGCCCCTGCGACCTTCACTTCATGGAGTGGATCAAGGCCGAGGGCGTGAAGGGCAAGGTGATCTATCACTTCGGCACCGGCAGCCATCATCTCGTGGGTGTCGAGAACCTGAAGATGGGTGAGCCGAATTATTTCATCGGCGTCACGGCCTCACCCGGCGAAACCGAGGCATTCACGAAGATGGCAATCGAGGAGCCGCGTCTGTCGCGCAACTACACCATGCATTTCGGTGATATCTATCTCTTCAACGGCAAGCTGCTGCCGAAATTCGACATCGCCACCATGTTCCATCTCGGTGAGTTCTGGAGCGAGAAAACCGCGACCTATGGCGGCGTCACCGACGAGGAGGTGCTGCGCAAGGTCATCCGGCAGATGAAGAAGGCAGGCCGCATCGTGTTCTACGAAGGCTCCGATGGCTGGGGCCGCACCAAGCCCATCGTCGCGAAGCTGGCGAAGGAGGGTCTGTTCACCAGGACGGGCAAGCACCGGAAGCTGACGGTCTATACGGTCAATCGGTAAAGCGTGGCGATTTTTGATGGGAGCAGTGACACATCGTCATGGACGGGCTTGACCCGTCCATCCACGTCTTTCTGGGGGGCATAGACATGGATGGCCGCGTCAAGCGCGGCCATGACGTGTTCCCGCCAAAATCGTCAGGCTCCTACGCCGTCTTGTTCACCTGATCGCCGGGCACCACTCTGGGGCCACCCTTGGACACGCCAACCATGGCCGGGCGCAGGACGCGCTCGCCGATGACGTAGCCCGCCTGCACCACGGTCATCACCGTGCCGTTGGGTTTGGTCTCATCGGGAATTTCGAAGATCGCTTGATGCAGGTTGGGGTCGAATTTCTGCCCCTCCGGCACGATCTTGCGCACACCATGGCTTTCCATCTTCTTGAGGAAATCCCGTTCCGTTAGGTCGACGCCTTCGATCAGCGCCTTGAAGGGGCCATCGGCGGCCTCGCGGGCCTCGGGCGGTACGCTTTCCAGGGCGCGGCGCAGGTTGTCGCCGACATCGAGCATGTCGCGGGCAAAGCGCGTCACGCCATAGGCACGGGCGTCGGCGAGGTCCTTCTCCGTGCGACGCCGGAGATTTTCCATCTCGGCCAGGGCGCGCAGCAGCTTGTCCTTCAGCTCCAGCTTGTCAGCTTCGAGCTGGACCACCGGATCGAGTGCAGCAGTATCCTGCACGGGGCTTTCCGTCTCTGGCGTCGGTTCAGCCTCGTGGGCCTTGCCGTTGGTCGGTTCAGTCATGGTCGGATATCCGATGATTTGAAAGTTTGAACGAGTGAGCCGGATATCAGGGCGCAAGGCTCGAAAATCAAGCCTTTGCAGCGCTTTGCGCGAGATTTGCGTCGGGCGTCTCGAACACCGCCAGCAGATTGCGCTTGAGGGCACTCTGGCGTTGGGGCTGGATCAGCTTCCCGCCGGTCAGATCCGTGACATAGAACACATCGACCGCCTTTTCGCCAAAGGTGACGATGCGGGCGGAATTGATGTTCAGGCTCATCTTGCCCAGCACCGTCGTCAATTCATAGAGCAGTCCCGGCCTGTCGAGGCCGGTCACCTCGATCACGGTGTTCTTGTCCGACGCCAGGTTGTCGATCACCACATCGGGCGCGATGCTGAATGCGGCGTCCTGGCTGCGCGATGCCACCCGAAGCGCAATTTCATCCGGCAGGCGAATCTCGCCCTTGAGCGTCTGCACGATGTGGCGTGCCACCCGCTCCGCCCGCCGCAACTCGTCGCCATCCTCGACGAAGGCCCGCGAGATGAAGATCGTATCAAGCGCCAGTCCGTCGGTCGTGGTGAAAATCTGCGCCTCGACGATGTTGGCACCAGCCGCAGCGCAGGCGCCAGTGATGATCGCCAGAAGCCGCGGATGATCGATCGCCAGCACGGTGAGTTCCGTGACGCCGCGAAACGCATTGGTCTCGGTGTCGGTCAGCAGCATGTCGTCGGATTTTGCTGCCTTGAGCAGCATCTCGGCATGCTTGAGCTTGCGAGCGAGATCGACCATCAGCCAATAGGCCGGGAAATGGCGCTGGGCATAGGCCTGGAAGTCCGCATCCGACAGGGCAGGCAGGTTGTCGCGCAATTCCGCCTGCGCCGCCATCACCCGTTCCTTGCGGTTGATGGCCGAATGACCACCGGCCAGGATGATCTCGGCCTCCCAGTAGAGCGCGCGCAGCAACTGGCCTTTCCAGCCGTTCCAGACGCCAGGCCCCACCGCCTTGATGTCGCACACGGTCAGCACCAGCAGCAGTTTCAGGCGCTCGAGCGATTGCACGGTGGCCGCGAAATCCTCGATGGTCTTGGGATCGGAGATATCGCGGTGCTGTGAAATATTGGACATCAGCAGGTGCTGTTCGATCAGCCAGCACACAGTCTCGGTCTCGGCCTCGGTCAGGCCGAAGCGCGGACACAATTCGCGGGCAATCCTGGCCCCCACGACGCTGTGGTCCTCGTCTCGCCCCTTGCCGATATCGTGCAGGAACAGCGCGACATAGAGTGCGCGGCGGTTCTGCAGCGTGGGGAAGATTTCGTTGGCGACGGGGTGCTCGTCCTTCAGTCGCCCGGCGTCAATGTCTGCGAGCACGCCGATTGCCCGCAAGGTATGCTCGTCGACGGTGTAGTGATGATAGGACGAGAACTGCATCATCGACTGGATGCGTCCGAAATCCGGGATGAAGCGGCCGAGCACCCCCGTTTCGTGCATCCGGCGCAACACGATTTCCGGGATGCTGCGTGCCGTGAGAATCTCCAGGAACAGCCGGTTGGCCTCCGGATCGTGGCGCAGCTTCGCGTCGATGTTGCGCAGCGACAGTGTCACCAGCCGCTTGGCATCGGGATGCAGTTCAAGCTGCTGATGCGCCGCAAACCAGAACAGGCGCAGCAGGTTGACCGGATCTTTCTGGAACACGTCATCGCTGGCGACCGTGATGCGGTCATGGTCGATGAGAAAATCGAGCGTGCCCGACAGCGCCCGCCGCCGCCGCTTGAAGCTGCCGATGACGCGGTCCAGCATGGCGCGGGGCTTCTGCTTGCGGGCCTCCAGGGCGGCACAGACGATGGCGGTCAGGTCGCCGACGTCCTTGGCCACCAGGAAGTAGTGCTTCATGAAGCGTTCCACGGCTGAAAGTCCGCCATGGGCGCGGTAGTGGAACTTGGCGGCCACCTGGCGCTGCATATCGAAGGACAGGCGCTCTTCCGCGCGTCCCGCGATGAAATGCATCATGCAGCGGACACGCCACAGGAAATCCTCGCAGCGGTGGAAAAGCGCGGCTTCCGCCGGGGTGAACACGCCCTGTTCCACCAGTTCGGACGGCTCCTGCACGCGATAGACATATTTGGCGATCCAGAACAGCGTGTTCAGGTCGCGCAGGCCGCCCTTGCCCTCCTTGACATTGGGCTCGACGAGATAGCGCGAAGACCCCTGCTTCTTCAGGCGCTGCTCCCGCTCTTCGAGCTTGGCATGGGCGAATTCCGCCCCGGACCCCTTGACGATTTCGCGGTCAAAACGCCCAACCAGTTCGTGGTAGAGTCCGATATCCCCCGCGATGATGCGCGACTCGAGCAATGCGGTGCGGATCGTCAGATCCTTGTCCGCCTCCCGCACGCATTCTTCGACCGAACGGGTGGCATGGCCAACCTTGAGTCCCAGATCCCAGAGAAAGTAGAGCATCGTCTCGGCAATGCTCTCGTTCCACGCCGTCTGCTTGAAGGGAAAGAGGAACAGCACATCCACATCCGAGCCCGGCGCCATCGTGCTGCGGCCATAGCCTCCGGTCGCACAGATCGCGAGACGCTCGCCTGATGAGCGGTTCTCGGCCAGATACAGGCGGGAGGTCGCCAGGTCATACAGCGCCCGGATGACGGCATCCTGGGCCAGCGAGAGGGATTCCGCGCAGGCAAAGCCCGAGCCGCCTGCTTCGAGCGACATCTGGGCAAGCGTGCGCTCCTCCTGCAGGTAGGTCTTGCAGAGCTGGCTCGCAGCCTTCTTGATGTCTTCGCTGGACAGCCCGGCGGCCAGCCCTGCCAGCGCCGTCTCGATTGGCGTGCGGCCATCTGCCGAAATCCGCCGTTCGGGCGGCTTGATGCGCAGGTTCATGACGGGACTCGCATTTTTCCCCGCTCATGCGCCTTGCAAGCCCGTGATGCAAGATCGCAGTTATGCCAGCAAGACAGACCCTCATTTGGTGTCCATTTGCCTGCATTCCCACCGTCATGGCCGGGCTTGACCCGGCCACCCACGTTTTCTGGAGCGTTTCCAGACGTGGATACCCGGCTCAAGGCAGGGC
>JANNFV010000112.1:0-1868 GCA_031380285.1 Hyphomicrobiales bacterium
CTGATGCTGCTGATCCGCTGGATGGAAGGTGGCAAGGACGACACGCGGCCGCAGGGGCCGGTGTGATCAAGGACTCAGCTGCAGGCCCCCGCTGACCGCACTTGGGGTGCCAGCCAGGCCGCAAACCGCGCATGGCCAGCGGCGGTGAAATGCACGCCATCCGCCGCGAGGTCCGAGGGTGCGATGGATGCGGGCCGTTCGAACATCACGACCTTGATTCCCCGCTCACCCGCGATGCGCTGCATCTCCGCGATATTGCCGGAGCGGTTGTTGCCGCCCTGTCTGGCATCATTGCCTCCCGGCTGCAGGATGAGAACCTTGGTGTCCTTCTGCAGGGAGCGCGGCAGGCGGCGCAGCATGCCATCGGTCGTATCGCCTGCGACGCCGGCATTCATGACCTTGGCTTTGCAGCCCTCGCGGGCAAGGAGGGCCTGAAGCTGTGCAGGAAAAGCCTGATTGCGCGGCACGCCGTCTGGCGTGGCACCGCGTCCCTTGCCTTCCGTGTTGCTGGCACCAAGTGCCACGATCTCGGCAGCCATCGCCGGGTGAGTCACAGACAACAGCAGTGCAGTCGTCGCGATCAGGAATTTCATGGCTCTGGCCCCCGGCTGACGGTGCATTCAGGTTGCTCCTGACGGAAAGCACGGTCAACTGTGGGTTGAATCAAATCCGCAGCTTCTGCACGCCTTTCAGCGCCATCCGCGGCTTTTTCGCCGACAGGATGCGGCTGTTGACGCCTTGCCAGCTGATTTCGCCGGAGAGCCTGCCGTATTCGATCTTGGGGCAGCGGTTCATGATGACGGTCAGGCCCGCCGCTTCCGCCTTGGCTGCTGCTTCCTCGTTGCGCACGCTGAGCTGCATCCAGATCACCTTGGGAAGCGGTTTCATGGCAAGCGCCTGATCCACGATTCCCGGTGCTGCATCCGGCGCACGGAAAATATCGACCATGTCGACGGGTTCGGTGATTTCCGCCAGGCTCGCCACGAAGGTCTGGCCGAGAAAACTGGTGCCCGCCCGCCCCGGATTGACCGGAATGACGCGGAACCCGCGCTCGATCAGGTATTTCAGTACCAGATAGGATGGTCGCGCCGGATTGTCGGAAGCGCCGACCATGGCAATGGTCTTCACCGAGGTCAGGATCGAGCGGATCAGGCTGTCGGGATAATGATCGTGTTCAGTCATGGCAGTGATGTGGGGGATTGCGCGGCGAGGCGCAAGATTGTTCAAGCCACATTGAGCTTTCGCCCCCGGTTGAACAGCCAGAACGCCGCGCCGGAGAGCAGCACGTCGAAATCGCTGACCGACTGGTAGAGGCCGTTTACAGACAGCCGCGGCAAGGCGTGGAGATGGGCTGCGTGCTCGACAAACACCACGCCGGGGCGCGTGGTGAGGCCGGTTTTAAAACCCAAGGTCTGGGCCAGCGCAAACTCGCGCTGTCCCGCAGCCACGGCATCCCCCACGGGATAGGCGATGTGGCGCACCGGAATTTGAAGCTTGTCCTCGAGGATGGCTTTCGATTGCGCCATTTCAGCATGCGCCGAATGCTGGTCCAATGGTCCCAACAATGGATGGGTGAGGGTGTGTGCGCCGATCGTGCAGAGCGGATCAGCGGCGAGTCTGCGCAATCCCTCCCAGTCCAGGCACAACCGACCTGTGCGGGCCGCCCCGTCGACGCCTGCCGCAAGCGCCATCCGAGCGATCTCAGCCTGCAGGTCGGCGCGTGGGCGCAGTGCCGCATAGGCCGCGTTGAAGGCGTCTTCGGGGCTTTGACCCTGCTTGCCGGGCAACCCGCGCTCCGCCATGTCTTCCAGGTCCAGCCACCACAGCGGAGCCGTGCCATCCGCAAAGCCGGTGGTGGCGAAAACCGT
>JANNFV010000059.1:0-5910 GCA_031380285.1 Hyphomicrobiales bacterium
CCGGCGAGATCGCCCTGCGCAACGCGCACATTGCCGATCTTGTTGTGCGAGACAGAGAGATCGCGTTGCCACTGTGTGTTGCGCGGGTCGGCGGCGGTGAGGCCGGTGCGGATCAAGAGGCCCGCTGCGTAAGCCGTGATCGCCCCGGCGAGATCGCCTTGCACAACGCGCACATCGCCGATCCTCTCATGCAAGACGCCTTCGTTTGGCTTATCGCTGCTCGCTCTCGCGGCTGAGAGCGCCTTCTCGAAGGCGGCTTCCGCCGCCTCCAGCCGACCCAGGCGTATCTCCAGATCGCCAAGTTCGCACGCAGCCCAGCTGTCTCCGGGATCCAGCGCCAGCATGCGCTCCAGCGTGTCGCGGGCACCCTCGTGGTCGTAGGTGGTCTGCTGGATCATCAGCCGCTCTTCGAGCAGCGGGCGCACGCGGCGCTGGCGGCTGGCCTCTTCCTCCGTGAGCTGCTGATCGAGCAGGGCGATTGCGGCGTCCGGTCCCTGCTGCCCCAGCGCCTGGCGGCTGGCCCCGATGGCGGCGTCGATATCCGCTCCGTTGTTGCTGGGCGCGACTTTCTCCCGCGCCTGGCGAAGCAGGGCCTCGACCGCTTGACCCGCCCTGTCGCGCATCTCCTGCGGTGAGAGGCCCTCCTCGCCAAGATGGCGGTAGATCGGTTCGACGACCGAGAGCGGAACGCCCTTTTCCGCCGCGAGCAGCGCTATCATCTGGCTTTGGCCAGCGCGAATCGCCGCCGTGTCGTCCTTCACCGCATCGACCTTGGATTCGATGCGCCCGAGACGCTGTTGCACATCGCCGAGGAAGCCCTGAAGCTTGGGGTGCGCGGTGAGGCTGTGCTCCACCAGAGCCGTCAGTTCCCGGACCAGCCGCTGCGTTTGCTGTCCTTGGGCCTGCATGAAGATGGCGCGGAACTTCTCGACGCTTTTCAGGTCTTCCGCCACCTTGAGGGAGAAGGCATCATGCCAGCCCGCAGCGCCTTTGCCGAGGAACAACCGCCGGAAGAGGGGAGGGGCCTTGCGTCCCGCGTCTGTTTCCAGCTCTTCGAGCGCGCGCTTTTCGCAAGCCTGTCGCGCCGCCCGGGCCTGCGCTGCAAGACTGGCCTTGGCGATGGGCTGGATGAGGCCATCCACGGCATGGGTCAGGTCCGCTTCATTCAGCGCGGCGTGGTCCACGGCCTTTTCGTTGAGCAGCTTGAGCCGGGCATCCACAAAGGCGCGTGCACTGGCATGGAACGCGGCCTCGTCATCATCGGGCCGCGACGGAGCGCCCCTGCCCTGGAGAACCGCGCTGTGCAGGCGCAGCACATGATCCAGCGCACACAGATGCGCCGTGCGGACGCCCCGCACGAGATCATGGTTGCCCGGCAGCAGCCAGCCCTTGATCAGCCGGCTCTTGCAGCCGCCCAACCAGTCCTTGACGGGGCCGATGCCCAGCACGCCACCACCGACCTTGGCGGCTGCATCAAGGACGCCGGACAGCGTGAAGCCCGCAGCCGCAGCGGCGCCGATGGTCACAGGATCGGGCATCGCGCAGGCTCCCCAGTCATTGCTTCTGCGAAGATGGGAGAGGGGAGGGCGGTTGTCCAGATGCCAGTGGACGGATCCTACAACCCCGCCGCCTTGGTCAGGTTCACCTTGAAGCGCTCGCGGTGCTGGCGGTAGCTGCGGGTCATCTCTGCCGAGGCGTGGCCCAACTGGCGCTGGATATACGCTTCGTCGATGGCGGCGGACGAGGCGAAGCCGGAGCGCAGGGAATGGCCGGAGAACAGGGATTGTCTCCTGGCTTCCGGCAGATCGCTGCGCACACCGGCGGCCATGGCGGTTGTCTTCACCAGACGCGCCACCTGGGCATCGACGAGGCGCTGCGACCCCACATTGCTGTTGGCCTCGCGCACGCGGCGGAACACCGGGCCGGTGTCGATGCGCGCCAGCTTGAGCCAGAGCGTGAGCGCCTGGACCGGGCAACTCGCGTCTCTCGATCCGCGCGCGATCTCCACCTGCCGCCAGCCCGTCTTGCCACGGATGGTCAGGAGCACGCCTTCGGGCAGGATTTCGATCCAGCCGCCGCTGTCTGCTGTCTGCTCCGGGCCGCAATCAAGCCCGGTGATCTCCGAGCGGCGCAGGCCCCCCGCGAAGCCGATGAGCAGGATGGCGCGATCACGATAGCCCCGCAGGTTCTGCGGCAAAGTGGCGACCATGGCGAGGATATCCTCGGGGTAGAGCGCCTCCTTCTTGTGTGGCGGCCGGCCATGGGTCCGCTTGATCCCGGCCATGACATCGATGATGTGCCGATCCTGGCGGGGGAGGGGGGTGCCAGCCGAGCGGTAGGTCGTGGTGAGCGCGGCCAGCCGCCGCTCGATGGTTGATGCAGCAGCCTGGGCGAGACCGTCGCCGGAAGCCGAGGCCGCAAGGAACAGCCCGATCACCTGCGGATCGGGTGTTCGCGCCTCGAACCCCTTGCGGCGACACCAGCGTTCAAACAGCGCCCAATCCGAGGCATAGGCCTTGGCGGTGTTGCCGCTGTTGCGGGCTGCAGCATATTCTCGGGCGGTTTCAGCCAAGCGCTCCATGGCCGGGGACGGCACCATCTGCCCAGAGGGCTCGACATCCGACACCTCTGCGGTGAGGCGGAGATCCGCCTGCGGTGTCGTGCGCGTCTCTGAAGAGCCAGGGAGCAGGAATGCAGGCGAATCGGGCGTGGAAGCGGGCATAACAGGGTGTAATGCAGAAACCTCCGATAAGGCAAACTTATGAGACATAAAAGCGGTTAATACAGTAGCGGCGTTATTTTGTAGCTGTAGCTTGCTATCCGCCGTCATTGCTCTATGGTTCGGGCATGGATTCATACCGCCGCTTCCCTCGATGATCCCGTGCCGCAACGGCGCTGCACGCCCAGGGTCAAGGCCGTTAGCCCTTGGCCCAAGCCATTGATATTGCAGCCGCTCCCGCGCTGAGCAGGGCATGGAGGAATTCAGGCGACGGGCGAGACGGTTATCCTGGCACCTGATGCCCGCACTGGCGCGACCTTGTTCGTCCTCGATCAGATCCTGCGCGCGGATCCGCCTGGCTCGCAGCTCTGCGGATGCGCCTCGCCCTGCAGGCCGCCGTCGCAAGCGACCGGCCGCTGCGGCTCTCTACCGACGATGTCGCAGCCAGCGCGTCGCAGCGTCCCGAAGGTGGCCGCCATGGCCTCACGGACATCCGGATCAACCGGCACATCAAACCCCCATCGTGGCATGGCGGCGATCCGCAATGTGGTGATGCCGCGTTCTTTTCCCGGCAGGACGTCGCCGGAGAAGGGGTCCCGCGCATCCCGGCCCGCCATGGCGGTGAAGGCGAGCGCCGTTTCTGCAACGGTTCGGTCAATCCGACAGATGCTGGAAACGCCGAATGGGGGTTCCTCGAAACCTGCGCCGTAGGGCACAGCCCCGAAGGATGGCTTGAAGCCGACGAGGACCGTGTGGGCTGGCGGGCGGCCTGAGTCTCCCGCATCTGTGCCGATCACTAATGGAACCATTTCCGAAGCGACCGCGCAACCGGACCACCAGACGAGTCACCGGGTGCGCGGCGAGGAAAAAGCAAGCGCTGCGCCAAGGGCCCGATTTGAGATCAATGATCTCGGTCCTTGACGGAACGGTAAGTCGGGTGTTTCTCTTACTTTGTAATCTTTTTTCTTGGTTGTGCTTTCTGCCAGGGGGAGAAGCATGGCGAATTCGGTTCTTGAGAATTGCCGTCCAAATATCTGCGATGGCTGGTTTTGTGCTTTTTCTAATCCTCAGCAGTTTGTGACACTGCTAGCTGCTGTCGCCGGTATAGTCCTCATCGGTATTGTCATAGTGCGCCTTGCAAAGGCGCCGATCGCAGATGTTGGGGCTGGGTTAGCTGCGGTCATGGCGGTGGGCCTGGTTCTGCTTGCTTTGCCAGCAATTACAAAATTCAGCCTTTCGTTTGCCCCCAATCAGTCGGTCGCGTTGGAATTCAAGACCGCAGCTAGCGCCGAAAACGTTTGCACGACCGCCAATCTTGTGACGGAGATCAACAAGCCACTGATTGAGCGCGTTTCCAAGCTTGAGCGAGATATTCAACAGCTTGATCGGAACGGGGGCGGTCGCACAGTGGCACTTCCCAGTGTGGTAGATCGGCGATCTGCGGACATTCGAATTTACTATCGGACGTCACGAGCTTCGGACGCGGAAAAGCTTCGCTTGGCGCTCGTATCGCTGTTCGCGTTTGTCGACGCAGTAATGACTGATCTCTCCGAGGTTGGCGCCATTGAGCAAGCCGGGTTCATCCGCATCAGGTTTGAGGCGGTTCCTCCAGCCAACTGGCTCAACGAGGCAAATTTCCTGCGAACGATCGTGGTCCGGGAACTTGGGAAGGTTGATCGAGGACCGGACGCGGTGCCGAAGGTTTTGCCAGGCAATATTCAGGTATTACTCTATTAATAGGCTCTTCGATAACCGAACAGAATTGTCGTTTGCAAGGAATTGGGTATGGTAAAAAACGGCATCTCGATTGAGGACATCAGAACCCCGGTGTCCAAGCCCAGCTTACTTGCTGGGCAGGCTTTGGGTATCTTCGCTGCCCGCTTGGGATTATGGCTGTTCAGCAAACCGCGACGGGTTGGCGGTCGGCTGTTCGTGGCTCTCCATGCCGATGTCTCGGAGGTTATTCGACGCGATCTCGATTTCCGCATTGCTCCAATCAATGCGAAGCGCATTGAGGAGGTGAATGGCGGACCCTTCATCCTTGGTATGGACCGTGGCGATCAGCTAAGCGCGGAACGCGGTTCGCTGTACCGCGCCTTGTCGATGGTCGATCTCGCCGATGTCGTGGCGCATTCCGAGCGGTTTGCCGAGGCAAAGCTTGCTGCTGCATCCACGGAGATTGATCTGGTCGGTGGGTATGCTCGCCCGGCAGCCGGTGTCGCGGCCAGCCGCCTGTTCGGGCTTCCCATTGACGATGAGGCGCTGTTTCTCGAGGTAGCCCGCGCGATCTTCGCCCACACGTTCCTCAACCTCGGAGATGACGAGACCGTGCGGACACGGGCACTGGCCGCCGGTGAATTGATGAAGGTTTGGTTCGAGAAAGAGATCGCCCGTCGGCGAAGCGCGAAGGACGAGACCGCCGATCTTTTGGGAGCGCTCATCGCCAATGGCGAGCTTGACGACCAAGGCATCCGCAGGACGCTGGGTGGCATGTTCGTCGGCAGCATCGATACTACTGCGACGGCTTGTGCCAAGATCATGATCGTCTTTTCCAAGGATGCTAGCCTTCTGAGCGCTGCAACAGCCGATGCGGATAATCCGGTTCGGCTCTTTGGCTGGTGTCAGGAAGCGCTGCGGCGCTGGCCTCATAACCCCATCTTGCTGAGGTCTGCGCAAGCCGGCGTGCGTCTTGGCAACACGACCGTGCCCGAAGGGATGAAGGTTTTCCTCTTGACGCAGGCTGCCATGTTGGACGCTTCGGCTTTTCCCGAGCCGTTCGTGATGCGACCGGATCGCCCTACCGGAAACTACCTGCACTTCGGCGGGGAGTTGCATGCTTGCGCTGGTCGGGCCGTCAACAGCTTGCAGATCCCAATGTTGATCGGCAAGCTCCTGCGTCGCGGCGTCAAAGCCGTCGGCAATCCGCAATGGGCCGGCCCATTTCCGCATTTCCTGACGATCACTTTGAGGACGTGACGATGCGACAGGCCATGGTTACCATCGCTGCCAAGATCGCAATCGACCGCATCGATGCTGCATCCGCGCTGATCGAGGGCATGGGCAATCCGGCACGTCCAGAAATCGCGAGACGGCTGGACGCCTTGCCGTCTGCTGTCGGCGTCCATTTCGCCAGTTTGCATGCGCTGCGCCCGGTGGATCTCCCGCGTCCAGTGGGAACGATCGTGCTGGAG
>JANNFV010000097.1:0-1761 GCA_031380285.1 Hyphomicrobiales bacterium
CTGCACGGCAGTCCATGCACCCCAGCCGTCAGGCTGGGGTGCATGTTTTTCTCGACCGCGGCTGCGCCGCGGGGTGGAGCATGGTGCCAGCCTGCCGGCTACGCGGCCTTGGGGAGGGTGCTGGCTTTCTTGCGGTCGACGTAGGTCTGCCAGACAAAGGCGTCTCCGTGGGCCAGCGACGCGGCGATGGCATGGACGAGGTGTCTGGCGACGTGGCTGACGGCCAGCCAGTGTCCCCGGACGGCGCAGCGTTGCCGGTAGCGGTTGTAGAGGGCGGCACACCACGGGTCACGTTGTGCCGCGCCCACGGCTGCGAGCATGATGGCGCGACGCAGATGTGGCGAGCCGCGTTTGCTCATGCGCGGCGCTCCCGTCCATCGTCCGCTCTGCCGGATGCGCGGATCGAGTCCGGCGAATGCCAGCATGGCCGACGCGCGGACATGGCGCCTGCCGGCGGTGTCGACCGTAACGAAGCGGGCCAGATCGCCGAATTCGGCGATGGTGGCGGCGGCCGTGACCGGCCCGAAGCCGGGGATGTCCTCGATCAGGCGTGCGTGCTGCGGCATCTGTGCGACGATTGGTTCGAGTGCGGCATCGAGCGCATCCAGTTCATCGCCCAACTGACGCAGCGAGCGCTCCAGATGGGCGACCAGCGCCTCGCGGCCGGCCTCACGATACCCGCGCGCCAAACTCGTCGCCGCGGCGGTCTGCAGATCCTGGGCCAGGTGGTCTCCGTCACTCTGCCCCCGGCTCGCCCGGGTGATCGCCTCGGCCAGACGGGCGCGCGGGGTAGCCAGGATCGCGTCGGCGCAGGGCGCCAGCGCCAGCACCGCCAGCGACGAGGCCTTCTCGACCCGGCCCATGATGGCTGCGAATTCCGGAAACAGCACGTCCATCGCCGCCTGCAGGTGCTGGATCTCCTCGACCCGCCGCTCGGCCACCAGCGAACGACGCCGGGTCAGTTCGCGGCAGTGCTCCTGCTGCGGGGACAGGATCTGCGACGGTTGGACGCCATCGCGCAGGACGCGCGCGATGGTCAGCGCATCATCGGCATCGGTCACCCGGCCCCGTGGATGTGCCCTACCCGCCACCCCGCTGTGGACCGGATTGAAGACCACCACCTGCCAGCCCTTCCCAGCCAGGAATCGATGCAACTGGATCCAGTAGTGTCCGGTTGCCTCGATCCCGATCTGGGTGGTCCCGCGCGGGCACTGCGTCGCCAGAAACGCCTCGAACGCCTCCAGATCTGGACGAGTCATGTGGATGCGCCGCCCCGCAAACACCACCTCCCCCGTCGGGACAATGCCGGCGGCGACGTGGACCTCCTTCGCCACGTCGATGCCCACCAGATGCGTCGGGTTGGATATGATGCCGGACATGGTAGCCTCCTCGCCGGTGAGACCGGCTGTTCGGGATGGCCTTCCGCGCCCTAGGCTTGCTGCGAGAAGAGCCCTGTTTCTACCAGGGCATCAAGCTATGACGGGTCGGGAAGACCAAACGACAGCTGACGGCCTTGGACTGAAGCGAGTGGTAGCGCGTGCTCCACTGCCTGCCCTATGGAAGGTCCGTCAGCTGACGTAGCCATCCCGACAGTCGGGATCGCCGTCAACAGGCATATCAAAGGTCAGTTACAAGCCTGCCGGGGCAATGGTGGCGTGTTCGCATGCAGGCTGAAGCCTGCGCTCCCAGGCTACAACCGCCGCAGCTGGAATCCGCCATCGACATCGATGACCGTGCCGCTGCTGAACGGGAAGTCGCCGG
>JANNFV010000105.1:0-3271 GCA_031380285.1 Hyphomicrobiales bacterium
CGCGCTTTGTCTCGGGGATGGCGTTGAAGGCGGTGGCATCGTGCATTTCGGAGGTCGCGGCATAGAGCGAGGTCCACTTGTCGACCGTCGCCTGCAGGCCCTTCACATCGTCGAAGTCGGTGCTGGCAGGTGGCACGGGAAAATTGAGGTAATCGCCATGGCAGAACACTTCGCTCTCGCCGGTCGAGGCCAGGATGATGAATTCGTGGCTGAGATCGCCGCCGATGGGTCCGGTGTCCGCGCGCATGGGAATCGATTTGAGGCCCAGTCTGTCGAAGGTCCGCAGATAGGCCGCGAACATCTTGTTGTAAGCGTGGCGGGCGCCTGCCTCATCGACGTCGAAGGAATAGGCATCCTTCATCAGAAACTCACGCGAGCGCATCACTCCGAAACGCGGGCGCACCTCGTCGCGGAACTTCCACTGGATGTGGTAGAGGTTCATCGGCAGATCCTTGTAGGACCGCACATAGCCGCGAAAGATCTCGGTGATCATTTCCTCGTTGGTGGGGCCAAACAGCATCTCGCGCTCGTGCCTGTCGGTGATGCGCAGCATTTCCTTGCCATAGGCCTCGTAGCGCCCGGATTCTCGCCAGAGATCGGCGGACTGGATTACCGGCATCAGCAATTCCACCGCGCCGGAGCGGTTCTGTTCCTCGCGGACGATGGCGTTGACCTTGTTCAGCACGCGCAGGCCAAGCGGCAGCCAGCTGTAGATGCCCGCCGATTGCTGGCGTGTCATGCCAGCACGCAACATCAGGCGGTGAGAGACGATTTCCGCATCCTTCGGCGTGTCGCGCAGGATGGGAAGGAAATAGCGGGAAAGGCGCATGTCAAGGTTTCCAAAACAGGGGAATCTATCGTTCTTTCCTGTCTATTGGCGAACACCTCACATGGCACTACCGCTCTTCTTGCCGATCCCGCAGCCTGCAAGGCACGACGGCAAACGTATCATCTGTGTCGCCGGAAGAGTAAGCGCTATCGGCTTGAGAAGTAGAAGGCAAAATAGAGAACGCACCAGACCCCGGCAAAGGCGACGATTGCCACGCGGGACGGCATGCCTGAGGCTGCGCGCGCTTCGGACCACATCAGCGCCTTGGCACCACAGTACATGACCAGTGCGCCCCAAAGCCCGGTACCGAGGAAGAAGACGTTGATCCAATAGCGCAGTGTCGACACATCGCCGGTGAACAGATGTCCCAGGGGGACGAGCGATAGGCCTCCCCAGAAAATGATCACAGGGATTCCGATCAGATCAACCATCAGGTGCCTGACGTCTTTTTCAAAATTCCGAAGATGTTCTGACATTCCACGCTCTCTTTGCCGGAATGTTCTACGCAGCGGAGCTCCACGTGCCGTTGTGGCAAAACGTCCAGAGCCTGTGTCGCATGACCGCACCTGCGATCTTACCAACTCCGCATCGGGCCATCATCGATGTGAAAGAAGCCGAAGGGATAGATCTTGCGTCCGCCGACATTGGGGTGCTCGCGCAAAAACGCATAAACCGTCGAAATCGCCACGCCTCGCACGCGGAAGTCCACGGCACGGCACTGGTAATGGTAGGAGGCGCGAGCGCCTGTTCCCCGGGGACGCTTGGCATTCAGGATCGCCACATGGCCGAAACGCTTGGCTGCATCCACCAGCACCTGCTTGATGCCAACGGGCAAACACTGGAAATTGGCCTCGGGCGGCGCAAACACGCCGGGCATGTTGGCGACAGGCACTTCTGACTCCCTCAGCCCGGGAGGACGAACCATCGGCGCGTCAGTCATGGTCCAGCGCGGAGTCGACTGCGTGCTGGGCAGGGACGCGAGACGCGGCGCAGTGGGCGGTGTTTCCGAGCTTCCAGGCAGCGTGACGCCTGGTGGCAGTTGATCCCCGGTGGACGACCAGCGCGCGGCCCCCACCGGTGCCACGTCCGCCGCAGCGCGTTGCACCGCACCTGGTCGCGGAACCGGCAACGGAACCCGCACCAGCTTGGGCGTCTCATGCTCGAACACCGCCTCGTCATCCTCCTCCTCATCCTCCGGTTTGGAGGCTGGAACCGGAGTCTGGACCGGCTGCTTGTTCTGGTCGGCTTTCTTGGATGCGGCATTCAAATCCCCTGCACGGGGCGTGACGGGGATGATGCTCAGAGGTGGGGGAAGCGACGCTTTGCCTTCGTCGGAGGGCGCAAAGGCATTGGAGGCGTTGCCGCGGAACAAATCGAACAGCCCCTGGGCCAGCGCAGGGCTGCTGCTGACAAAAATGCCAACTGCAAGCGCAAGGACGCCGGACAGGGTTGTGGATTTGCGCAAAATCAGGAATCTCTCGTTGGAGCCGCTCGCGATATCGGGAAAATGCAGATGAGGCAAACAGCGGCAACGCGCCTGCCTTTCAAGCCCGTATCAGCCTTGCGGCAGGATCATCAAACATTCTGGCGTCGATTGGCCACGTTACGCCTGAAGACCGACAACGCCGCCAAGGTCACGTCACGCACGCTGCAAAACCAAGCCGCTACCGCGCCTTCTGCCCGAACAGCACGGCCTGAACGGCGGGATCGGACGGATTGCTCTGGGCGCGCTCCGCTTCGCTGACCGCCAGGCCCTTCTGCACCGCCGGTCGTGCCATCACATCGGTCAGCCAGCGCTCGACATGGGGGAAGTCCTGGATGTTCTGTCCCTGCCGCTCCCACAGCTTGGCCCAGCCGACACAGGCCATGTCGGCGATGGAATACTCACCCGCGAGATAGGGCCGGTCTGCCAACCGCTTGTTCATGACACCGTAGAGTCGGTTGGATTCATTGGTGTAGCGATCCACCGCGTAAGGAATTTTCTCCGGCGCATAGATGCGGAAATGATGCGTCTGGCCCAGCATGGGGCCAAAACCACCAACCTGCCAGAACAGCCATTCATCGACCTCGACTCGGCGGCGCTCATCACGCGGATAGAACTTGCCGGTCTTGCGTCCCAGATATTGCAGGATGGCACCCGATTCAAACACCGAGATCGACCGCCCTTCCGGTCCTTCCGGATCGACGATGGCGGGCATGCGGTTGTTGGGCGAAATCGCCAGGAACTCGGGCTTGAACTGCTCGCCCTTGCTGATGTTCACGAGCTTCACCTGATAGGGCAAGCCGCATTCTTCCAGCATGATCGAGATTTTCCAGCCGTTGGGCGTGGGCCAGTAATAAAGATCGATGGGAAGATTCTGCTTGGTCATGGGATGCTCCTGCTTACCGGCCCGCTGACGACGCAGCGGGTGGTGCGACTCTGGTTTTCCCATTCTAAGCATT
>JANNFV010000120.1:0-3478 GCA_031380285.1 Hyphomicrobiales bacterium
GAACGGGTATCACCTCGTCTTGATCACCGTGGACCAGCAAAACTGGCGGCTTTGCAGTGACCTCGGAAAGATGCTCCTCGCCCACCAGCGTGCCGGAATAGCCCACGATGGCGGCGCAGGGGGTCTTGCGGCGGAGTCCAGCGTGCAGCGCCATCATCGTTCCCTGCGAGAAACCGACGAGCGTCATCTGGCTGTCGTTCAGTCCGTGGCGGGCCAGTTCGGCATCCAGAAACGCATCGAGCACGGGTCGTGCCCTGGTGACGCCGACCCAGCGCTCGTTGGGATCACGGAACGTCAGGCCGAACCATTGCCGTCCCATCGGAGCGCCACCGCAGGGTTCGGGCGCATGGGGTGAGACGAAGACGGCATCGGGCAAGAATTGCGCCCACTGCTTGCCGATCCCGATCAGGTCATTGCCGTCGGCCCCATAGCCGTGCAGGAAGACGACAAGCTGTTTGGCCGTTCCGGATTTTGGCGGCAGGCGCGGGCCATCGATCAGTGTCATGGTTATTTCCTCATTGTGTCAGGCGATAGCAGTCTTGGGGCGCAGGGGAAAAGGTTTTTGCCTGCCCGGCAGCTTGCTCGCTATCCTTGCGGGATGAATCCTGACCCTCCCCTCGATTCGCGACCTGGCCCGGCCTTTCGCCTGGTCCAGCGGCTGTTCCTGCTGGGGGCGCGCTTTGCGCGGGGCATGACGCTGGGCGTGCGTGGCATGGTGATCGATGATCAGGACCGCATTTTTCTTGTCCGTCATTCCTATGTAAAGGGCTGGCACATGCCGGGCGGTGGCGTCGAGGCGGGCGAAACACTGGCCGACGCCCTGGCCAAGGAACTGCGGGAGGAAGGCAATCTGCGCCTCACGGGCGAAGCAAGGCTGATCGGTGTCTATCTCAATCCGGAGGGGGCAGGGCGCGATCACATCGCGGTCTTCCTGATCCGGGAGTTCGAGCAGACCGCGCCGCATGTCCCGGACCATGAAATCGTCGAAACCGGCTTCTTCCCGCTCGATGCCTTGCCGCTTGATACGACGAAAGCCACGCGGCGTCGGATCGCGGAGGTGCTGCAGGGCGAGACGATCTCGCCTTTGTGGTAAGGGAGCTGCCTTCACAGCGCCGCAATTCTCAAGCCCAAGCAAATGATTAACCATGTTCAGTTCCGGTTCAGTGGCGACGGTGCTGGATGGTTAAGGAAGTTCAAAGCGGCTGATGCGGGAGAGATTCATGCTGAAGGTGACCGGGGTCGCAAAGGGTTCAGCGCGGGCAGCGCTGGTGGCGGGAGCATTTCTGACGCTCTCGGTCGGTGTGGCACAGGCCCAATGGTTCGCACCACGAACCTTTTATCCCCCGGTCGTTCTGGACGAACTGACGCCACGTGAAATTCATGGCCGTGTGCAGCGGGAGGGCTACAGCAGCCCTTCGCGCCCGGTCTACCGTGATGATGTCGTGCTCGTGACGGCGGTGGAACCGTCCGGTCGCCGTGTCCGCCTTGTGCTCGATGTCTATACCGGCAGGATCGTTGACCGGCAGGCCGTTCCTCAGCCAAGACCGCGCGAGCAGGTGGTGCAGCGCGTGCCTGACCAGGGACCGACGATCCGCCGCACTGTGCCCGAGCCAACCGAGCGCAGCGCCGTCACCCCCGAGCGCCCCACGATCATCCGCCGCGAGCCGCTCCTGCCGCCACAGCCTCCCTCCGCCAGCCCGCCGCGTGGCCGCGTGGCCGTGCCGGAGAAACCCGCCGTCGAAACACCAAGGCCGCCCGAAGCTGCCGTGGGCAGCGGCACGCGGACAACACCGCGCCGCATCGAGATGACGCCGCCGGCAGAACTGGATGCCCCGCCTGTCCGGCAACCGGTTCCATCCGGTCCGCCCATCAACAGCGTGCCCCCCGCAGGCCTGGAATAGTAAAAAAAGCCCTCGTTACGAGGGCTTTTTCACAGTCGAGGTGGTTGCTCCTCAGGCGGCTGCAGCGACCGACGTGAGTGCCTTCGGCTTCACCCGCTTGGCGGCATCAGCACCAATCGGGATCATCCTTGGCTTCATGGCCTCCGGCAGTTCTCGCACCAGATCGACATGCAGCAGGCCATGTTCCAGCCTGGCGCCTGTCACGGTGACATGGTCGGCCAACTGGAAGCTGCGCTCGAAGGCCCGGCCCGCAATGCCGCGAAACAGCACTGTTGCGGACGGCGCTTCTTCGCCAGCCTTCTCGCCCTTGACAGTCAAGGTGTTGGCAGCGGCCTCGATGGAGAGCTCCGACTCGCCAAAGCCAGCCACCGCGATGCTGATGCGGTAGCCGTTCTCCGAGGTGCGCTCGATGTTGTAGGGCGGATAGCTCGGCGCATGGGTTTCCGCACCGCTCGCCTGGTCCAGCAGGGAGAAGAGGCGGTCGAAACCGATGGTCGAACGGTGAAACGGGGTGAGATCAAAATGACGCATGGGGTGTCCTTCCTTGAAGCGACGGTTGCGTTGACACTGTGGTCCTGCACGAGCCGCCATCCCGCCTTGGGCGCAGATGGTGTTCCTGCATGACCTATGGCCGCAGCCGAATGGCCTGCGGTAGACAAGACTTGGGAAGGCGTTTTGCAGGGTGCAAGAGGCGGGCCGCAAAAATCTGCCTCCCTAAACCGGGGATGAACGGCAAAGTCCGGCCAAGTTCAGGGGCGGGAGCGCAACCATGCGATCCTCGCGCTGTTAAAGTGACTGGCTCGCCATGCTTCGCCGTTCTTTTCTTGTCCTGCTTTCCGGAACGGCCTTGATGCCTGCTGTCGCGCAGGAAAACACGCCGCTGTCTGCGGCCTATACCCAATCCATTCCATCAAGGCTGGAAACGCGTCTCGTTCGCGAAGGATTCACGGCAGTGGGTGATTGGCGGCGCAAGGGTGATTTTGTCGTCGTCACCGCCAGCAAGGCCAGCATCCCCTGGCGGCTGGTTCTGGATGGCCGCACCGGCGAGATCATCGGCCAGAAACCGCTGTCCAGCGGCTCCACGAACGACTGATCAGGCGGATTTTCTGGCGGCCATCATGTCCATCCGCCCTTCCTGGACGGCGTGGCAGGCGACGCCTGCGATGGGCTGCGGTGCTTCGCTCCGGCAGCGGTCATTCACCAGCGGGCAACGCGGGTGGAAGGTGCAGCCCGAGGGAGGGTTGATCGGCGACGGGATTTCACCCTGCACCGGAATGCGGGCGCGGCCCGACATGCCCAGATCCGGCACGGCATCCAGCAGCATGCGCGTATAGGGATGGCGCGGGCCGCGGAACATTTCCTTCGCCGCGGACACTTCGGCCAGACGACCCAGATACATCACGCCGATGGTGGAGGCCATGTGGCGCACCACGGCGAGATTGTGGCTGATGAACAGGTAGGTCAGCCCCATCTTGTCCTGCAGGTCGCGCATCAGGTTCAGGATCTGCGCCTGCACCGATACATCGAGCGCCGAGGTTGGCTCGTCGCAGACGATGAACTCGGCATTGGAAGCCAGC
>JANNFV010000124.1:0-1780 GCA_031380285.1 Hyphomicrobiales bacterium
CGGCTCCAGAAATGCACTTATCTTAGAACACCACCGCCCCCAGCGCCATCGTCACCGCCGCCTGCGTCGGGTCGATGACCGGGATGCCGAGGGCATCCTCGAGCGGCTTGCGGTGTCGCGCCATGCCCGCGCAGCCCATGACGATGACATCGGCGCCATCCTTCTCCTTCAACTCACGCCCGACGCTGATCATCTTCGCCAGCGTGCCTGCGCCCGATGCCGTTTCCGCCACGCTCATGTCGAGCGGACGCTCACCCGCCAGACGGTCCATCAGGCCCATCTCGCGGAGGTAACGGATGTGGCGGCGGATGGAGCGCTGGGCGATGGCGATGACACCGAAGCGGTCACCCCGGGCGAGCGCCGTCAGCACGCCGGATTCCGCGATGCCGAAGACGGGCCGCGCCGTGCCTTCGCGGCAGACATGCAGGCCGGGATCGGAATAGCAGGCGATGATGAAGGCATCGGAACGGTTGTCGCTTTCCACCAGACGCCTCAGCGGCATCTTCACCTCTTCGACATGCGCCTGGTTCTCCACGCCATACGGCCCCTCCTTCAGCGTGGAGCAGACGATCTCCGGTCCATCCGTAAACATCAGCGGCTTCAACGCCTCCGCCAGCCCGTCCGTGACGATCTGGTTGGAGTTGGGATTGATCACATGGATGCGGGCGCGGGACATGCAGCGGCTCTCTTGCGAAATGATTGTTGTGGGTGAATGTTGGCGGCAAGACTGAGCCATCGCCGGTTGCGAGGCAAGTCACTGAAGCAAGCGGAGTTTGGAATGGCACGACCGGCATTCGATCTGGTGATCCGGGGCGGCACCGTCGCCACAGCGAGCGACGTGTTCAAGGCCGATGTCGGCATCGTGGGCGAACGCATCGCCGCGCTGGGCGAACGGCTTGGCCCTGGCCTCAGCGAGATCAATGCGAAAGGTCGCTATGTGCTGCCCGGCGGCATCGACAGCCATTGCCACATCGAGCAGCTCTCGGCAGGCGGCCTGATGAATGCCGACACCTGGGAAAGCGCCACCACCTCGGCTGCCTTCGGCGGCACCACGACGGTGATTTCCTTCGCAGCGCAGCATGTCGGCATGGAATTGCCGCAGGTGCTGGAGGAATACGCAGCGCTGGCAACCAAGGGTGCTGTCGTCGATTATTGCTTCCACATGATCATTGCGGACGCCACCGAGCGCCTGATCAGGCACGACCTGCCCGCCGCCATCAAGGCAGGCCACGCCTCGGTCAAGCTGTTCATGACCTATGATCGGCTCAGGGTGCAGGACGAGCAGGCGCTCGACGTCCTGCTGACGGCCAGGCAGAATCGCGCACTGGTCTGTGTCCATGCGGAGAACCACGGCATGATCGCCTGGATGGGCAAGCGCCTGCTGGAACGCGGCTACACCGCGCCGAAATATCACGCGGTCAGCCACCCCCGTGCATCGGAGACAGAAGCCTTCGAGCGGCTGATCGCCATGGCGGCGCTCATCGATCAGCCCATCATGATCTTCCATGTCTCGACCCGCGAGGGTGCTGCGATCATCCGTCGGGCGCGGGGCGAGGGCAAGAAGGTCTTTGGCGAGACCTGTCCGCAATACCTCTTCATGACGGCGGCAGACCTGGACCGCCCGGGTCTAGAGGGCGCGAAGTGGATGTGCTCGCCACCGCCACGCGGCAAGGATGATCAACAGGCGCTGTGGCAGGCTCTTGAACTTGGCGATCTCCAGACCGTGACCTCCGATCATGCACCCTATCGTTTCGACGCGTCGGGCAAGCTGAGTGCCGGG
>JANNFV010000192.1:0-4725 GCA_031380285.1 Hyphomicrobiales bacterium
CGGCACGGGCTGGCCGAGCTTCGACCAGCCGCTGCCCGGTTCGGTTGGCACCACCGTTGACCGCAAGTTCGGCATGACCCGCACGGAGGTGCATTGCAGCGGATGCGGCGGCCATCTCGGCCACGTCTTCCCGGACGGACCGCCGCCGACGGGGCTGCGCTATTGCATCAACGGCGTGGCGCTGGATTTCAAACCTGCGGAGTAGCGATAGAGCACGACAGTTCTTGACGGAAACACGTCATGGCCGCGCTTGACGCGGCCATCCACGTCTGTGGGCCGCAGGAAGACTTGGATGGACGGGTCAAGCCCGTCCAAGACGACATGGCACTGTTTCCGTTGAAAAACGTCATGCTTCAGGCTTTGAGTTCCTTGCGGACCAACGCCGCGCCCTTCGCCAGTGCGGCCAGCTTGCCATAGGCAACCGCGCTCGACATGGGGGCCATGCCGCAATTGGTGCAGGGCAGCAGCTTCTCCGGCGCGACATAGGCCATCGCGGCGCGAATGGTGGCGGCCACCTCCTCCGGAGTCTCAATCACGTCGCTGGCGACATCGATTGCGCCGACCAGCACGTCCTTGCCATCGAGCAGCCTGATCAGCTCCAGCGGCACCTTCGAGTTGCGGCACTCCAGCGACACCTGCTGGATCGTGCTCTTGCGGATGGCCGGGAACGTGTCCTCATAGTGCCGCCAGCTGTCGCCCAGCGTCGCCTTCCAGTCGATATTGGCCTTGATGCCATAGCCGTAGCAGATATGGACCGCCGTGGTGCAGGTGAGGCCCTGTGCGGCACGCTCCAGGCAGGCGATACCCCATTCCGGCACCTCCTTCATATAGACATTGAAAGCGGGCTCATCGAATTGCACGACATCGACGCCCAGCGCCTGCAACTCCTTCGCCTCCTCGTTGAGGACGGCGGCAAAGGCCATGGCGAGGTCTTCGCGGCGGCCATAATGCTCATCGGCGATGGTATCAACGATGGTCATCGGACCCGGCAAGGTGAATTTCAGCTTGCGCGTGGTGTGGGCACGCGCCGCTGCCGCCTCCATGGAATGCACCGGCCCCTTGCGGCGGATCGCGCCCACCTCGGTCGGCACCTCCGCCTTGTAGCGGTTGTTGCGGATGCCCATCAGGGTCTTCTTGGCAAAGTCGATGCCATCGAGATTGGCGAGAAATCCGTGCACGAAATGCACCCGTGCCTGCTCGCCATCGCCCACGATGTCGAGGCCCGCGTCTTCCTGCAGCTTGACGGCCAGGATGGTGGCGTCGCGCTTGCCTTCCTCCAGGGCAGCCCCCTCCAGACGCCACGGCGCCCAGAGCTTTTCAGGCTCCGCCAGCCACAAGGGCTTGGGCAGCGAACCGGCAAGCGTGGTCTTCAGCATATCCGCTCCTATTGCATCAATTCGCCGCGGAAGGCCCAGCGCGTCATCCGCTTTTCGACGAGTGCGCAGAGCGCATACATCAGCACCCCCATGATGGCGATGGCGAAGAGGCCGGCGAAGGTGGTGGCCGTGTCGTTGCGGGCACCGGCGGACAGCATCAGGAAGCCGATGCCCCGGTTGCCGCCGACCGTCTCCGAGATCACCGAGCCGATGAAGGCCAGCGTGATCGCCACCTTCAGGCTGCCGAAGAGATAGGGCATCGTGCGCGGGATGCCGATCTTGGTCAGCGTGTCCCAGCGCGATGCCCCCAGCGAGCGCATGACGTCCTGCAATTCCGGCTCGATGGTGGCAAGGCCTGTCGCGACGTTCACGACGATGGGAAAAAACGAGATGACAAAAGCGGTGATGATGGCGGGCAAGGCGCCCACGCCCAGCCAGATCATCAGGATCGGCACGATGGCCACCTTGGGCACCGCGTTGAAGGCGATCAGCAACGGATACAGCCCGGCATAGACGAAGGGCGATGCGCCAACCGCCAGCCCCAGCAACAGGCCGAAGACGATGGCAAGCGCGAAGCCCGCAACCGTCGTCCACAACGTCTCGAGGCAGAAGCGCAGCAGGATATCGGCGCGGTTGACCATTACCTCGAAGATGCGGCTGGGGCGCGGCAGCACGATTTCCTGCACGCCGAAGCCGAGGCAGGCGAGTTCCCAAAGCAGCAACAATCCCCCCATCACCGCCCAGGGCATGATGGCTTTGATGAGATCGCTCTGGCGCTGGGTCATGAAGGAGTCTCCTCCTTCTCCCCTTGCGGGAGAAGGTGTCATCGCGTCAGCGATGACGGATGAGGGGTATTGGGAAGCAAGTCCTGCAGCGTCGGAGCTTGGTCGGAAATCAGAAGGCTCGCTGCGCGATACCCCTCATCCGACCTTTGCTGACACAAAGGCCACCTTCCCCCGCAAGGGGGGAAGGAAGACAACGCTACTGCATCATCCGTTCTGCCTTGGTGGGCAGGAACTGGTTGGTGAACACCTTGTCCGCCGCCGGGGCCGCAGGCAGGCCGAAGGCATCCGCCACATCCTTCACCGAGCGAGCGAAACGGGCGGGATCGACATCGCCCAGGCCATTGGCCTTGACCCAGGGTGTCAGCACATTGGTGGACAGCGAGAGCTGCAGGCGCTCCATCTCCAGCTTGTCGTCGATCAGCGGATCGCGCTTCTTGGCGGCAGCGATGCCGAGCGCGGGATTGGCGATGACTTCCTTCCAGGCCTTCACGGTGGCCCGCAGGAAGCCCTGCACGGCAGCCGGGTTCTTCGCCATTTCGGGCGAGACGATGATGCCGTTGCCATACACATCCATGCCCGCCTCGCTGTAGCGGATGGCGACGATGTCATCCGGGTTCACGCCCCGCGCCTTGAGGTCGAGGAACGACGAGAAGTAATGGCCCGAGATGAAATCGACCGTGCCGTTGACGAGGCTGGCCTCGCGCAGTTGCGGCGTCAGGTTCACGTGCTCCACCTTGGCCTTGTCGATGCCGGTCTTCTTGGCGAAGGCCGGGAAGAGCCGGAACGAGGCATCGAACACCGGCGCACCGAGCTTCTTGCCCTCCAGATCCTTGGCTGTCCTGATGCCGCTCTTCTTCAGGGCATAGACGCCGAAGGGCGGAAAATCATAGGCCATGAACACGCAGAGCACTTCCTTGCCCTCGTTCTTGGCGTTGTATTCGATGACCGAATTCACGTCGGCGAAACCGATGTTGTAGGCGCCCGATGCCACGCGCTGCACGGCACCCGCCGAGCCCTGGCCGGGGTCCATCGTCACGTCGAGGCCCTCGGCCTTGTAGTAGCCCTTGTCGAGCGCCACCAGGAACGGCGCGGTCGGCCCCTGGAACACCCAGTCCAGCGTGAACTTGACGGCGGTCTGCGCCTGCGCGGGCAGGGCCGTGAAGGCGAGGCTGGCGGATGCGGCGAGTGCTGCAAAGATGCGGCGATTGATGGTCATGAGGGCTCCTCCCGAAGCGCGGTGAACATCCTTCGTAGCCAGCAAAATCCATGCCGCGTCAAGCGGCTTGGCTGGGGAAGCGCCAGTTATGCCCGCGCCGCGGCCAAACCTGTCTCGCGCCGCTTCAGCAGCAGCCAGCCAACGATCGCGAGGTTCAGGCCGTTCCAGATCAATCCGTTGAGGAAGGCCATGCGGTAGGACAGGAAGTAGTCGAAGATCCAGCCGGACACCACGCCACCCACCGCCATGCCAAGGATGGTGGAGGTGATGACGATGCCGATCTTGGCACCTGCTTCCTCCGGCGGCAGATACTCGCGGGCGATGACGGCATACATCGGCACGATGCCGCCCTGGAACAGGCCGAAGATGCCCGAAATGACATAGAGCGAGGTCAGGCCGTCGAACCAGAGGTAGAGGAAGAGTGCCGCCGCCTGCATGCCCGAGCCGATCATCAGCACGGACAGCCCGCCGATGCGATCCGCCAGGAAACCCGAGCCGATCCGGCTTACAATCCCCAGAGCCAGCATCAGCGCCAGCATTTCGGCCCCCCGCGCCACGCCGTAGCCGAGGTCGGCGCAATACGCCACGATATGCACCTGCGGCATCGACATGGCGACGCAGCAGCCAAAGCCCGCAAAGGCCAGCGCCAGCAGGAAGGTGTTGGTGGACACGCCCAGCCCCTGCCGGTTGGCGACTGTCGCCGCCTGCGACCGGTTCACCGCAGGCTTGCGGCGAAAGAACCAGGCCATGCCCAGCATGAAGACCAGCACGAACAGGCCGATGGCGATATGCGTCCAGCGCCAGCCCTGCGCCGCCATCAGGCGCTGGATGAGCGGCGACCAAAGCGCGCCCGCGAGATAATTGCCCGTGGCGGTGATGGCGACGGCGAGCCCCCGGTTTTTCTCGAACCAGTGCGAGATATCCGCGATCAGCGGCGCGAAGCCGATGGAGGCGCCCACGCCGATCAGCACATGGGCGGCGGCAAACACCAGGATCGAAGGCGCATAGCCCGCGAGGATATAGCCAAGCCCCTGCGAGACCGCACCCAGCACGATGGGCAGCACGATGCCGAAGCGGTCCATCAACCGGCCCATGCCAATGGCGGCTGCGGCGAAGCCGATCATCATGCAGGTATAGGGCAGCGAGGCCGAACCCCGGAGAGTGCCGAACTCGGCCTGCACCGTGGGCAGCGCCACCACGACGGACCAGGAGCCGACACAGGCGACGGTCGCCAGCAGCAGCGACAGCGCCAGCCGGAACCAGGCGTAGGAGCTGTCGGGTGCGTAGCGGGGATCGGTGGTCGAGGTGATCATGTCCTGTTTATCACCAATGGAGCTGCGGGTCGTCC
>JANNFV010000313.1:0-14142 GCA_031380285.1 Hyphomicrobiales bacterium
CTTCGTGGCCGTGGTCGCCATTGCCACGCTCGCCTATCTGAGGCGCAACGAGCCGCCAGCCGTGGCACAGCGCCCCGTGGCGACCGCGCCATCCCAGCCTGGCCCCGCGCAACAGGCGGCCAAGACAGTTGAGCGTGTGCAACCTGGCGCGACGGAACCTGCGCCTGCACCAGCAGCGTCGTCACCCGCGTCTCCTCCCGCGTCTCCTCCCGCGCCCGTAACGCCTCCTGTTCCAGCACCCGCACCAACGCAGGTTCCGGTTGCGAGTCCGTCACCGCCACCGTCTTCAGCGCCTGCGCCGCCCCCCGCATCAAGACCCGCCCAGGTTCCGGCTCAAGCTCCCGCCCCCGTTGCCTCGCCAGCCCCGACCCAGCCGCAGATCGCGGTGGCCAACCGCATGGCGGTCATCCTGGAGGGCAAGGAAGAGCCGCAGAAGGTCGACGTGCGTCAGGGTACGGTTGTCTGGCGCTCCGACATGGTCAGTGGCGGCCAGGGCCAGCCCTTGCAGCAGGCGATTCGGGCGACGGCAGATTCACCTGAGGCGCGGCTGCGGGCCGACGTGACGATCCAGCGCAATCTCGATCCCGCCTTTCCGGCGTCGCATACCGTTCAGATCCAGTTCTCCTCGCTTGGCGTATCGGAGATCGGTGCGGTGCAATCGCTCAGCCAGATCGAGTTCCGTCAGGTCGAGAACCAGCCAGGATATCCCTTAGCCGGCCAGGGCATCACCGTGATGGAGAACGTCTTTCTCGTGGCGCTGGCCAAGGTCGAGCCAGCCCAGAGCCGCAACATCGAGATGATGCGCTCACGACCGTTGATCTACATGGAATTCCAGCTTGTGGGTGGCCGCAGGGGTGCCATCATCCTGGAGAAAGGCGTCAGCGGCCAGCAGGTGTTCGATGACGCCTTCCGGAACTGGCAGTAGGCCGCGGGCGGCAGGCGTTTCAATGGCTTGCTTTTTTGACGACATCAGCTGCCGACCGTCATGGACGGGCTTGACCCGTCCATCCATGTCTTTGGGAGATAGCCGCATCTCTCTCCGGCGCAGAAACGGGGTTGGTCGCGTCAAGCGCGGCCATGACGGACTTTCGTCAAAAGACGGACTTTCGTCAAAAGCGGAGAGCGACGGCTAGTGGAGGGTCTTGCCGTCCATTTCGACCCGGATCTTGGTGATCGCATCCTTCAGTTTCAGCTTCCGGCGCTTCAGGCTGGCGATCTTGCTTTCGTCTGCATGGGCATGTTGCTGTTCGTGTTCGATTTCCGTGTCCAGCGTCCGATGCTTGCGCTCAAGCTCTGCCAGGTGGGTTACCAGGGACATCAAGAACCTCCTCTGTGATCGACCAACATGACGAATCTGACACAAACCCGATTCCCTGTCCAAGAAGTTCCATTCCGCAGCGCAGCAAAAAATGCCTGCAGGCCGCGCGGGCGCTTGACTTCCGGGTCCGGGTTGCGAGACATGATCGTCTTTCGCCAGGGTCGTAGAAAAACCCGGCTTTTTCGGGATGACGCGTTCAGAAATGTCGATCATTGCCTCCGATGACGAGCGGATCACCTTGGAGCGCGAGCTGCAGATGCTGCACCAGGAACATCGCGATCTTGACGCCGCCATCCTGGCGCTGGAGCGCATGGAAAGCCGCGATCAGTTGCAGATCCAGCGCCTGAAGAAGCGAAAACTGGTCCTTAAGGACCGCGTTGTCGAGATTTCCGGCAAGCTGCGCCCCGATATCATCGCCTGAGCTGCGGAAAGAACCGACATGGCAAACGCTGAAAAGCCCGTGGCGATCATCATGGGGAGTCAGTCCGACTGGACCACCATGAAGCATGCGGCCGAGACCTTGCAGACGCTGGGTGTGGGCCATGACACGCGCATTGTCTCGGCCCATCGCACGCCCGACCGGCTGGTGAGCTTCGCCAAGGGAGCCAAGGCGGAAGGCTTCCAGATCATCATCGCGGGTGCGGGCGGGGCCGCGCATCTGCCCGGCATGACGGCCTCGATGACGGAACTGCCCGTCCTGGGCGTGCCCGTTGAATCGAAAGCGCTCTCTGGCGTCGACAGCCTGCACTCCATCGTGCAGATGCCCGCTGGTATTCCAGTCGGCACGCTCGCCATTGGCAAGGCGGGCGCCATCAACGCGGCTCTGCTGGCGGCAGCGGTGCTCGCTCTGCATGACGAGGGGCTGGCCTTGCGGCTGGCGGCCTGGCGGCGGGCGCAGACCGATTCCATCGCGCATCGACCCGTTGATCAGGCCGAGGGCTGAGAGGATGGCCGAGCGCCCCCTTGCTCCCGGTGACACCATCGGCATCCTGGGTGGCGGCCAACTCGGCCGGATGATCGCGCTCGCCGCCGCCCGCCTGGGCTTCCGCTGCCATATCTATGCGCCCGAGCCCGACAGCCCTGCCTTCGATGTGGCGGCGCGCCATACGGTGGCCGCCTATGAGGACGAGCAGGCGCTGCGCCAGTTCTCGACTGCAGTGCATTGCGTGACCTACGAGTTCGAGAATGTCCCGGCCCGCACCGTGGAACTGCTGGCGGGGCGCGTGCCGGTCAGACCAGGGGCGAAGGCGCTGGCCTGCTGCCAGGACCGGGTGCTGGAAAAGCAGCTCGCCCGTGATCTGGGTGCCCGCACCGCCGATTTCGCCAAGGTCGATTCCGAGGAGGAGTTGCGGCTGCGGATCGAGACAATCGGCGCACCCTCGATCCTCAAGACCCGCCGTTTCGGCTATGACGGCAAGGGCCAGTCCGTCATCCGTTCGCCCGCAGATGCGGAGCGCGCCTGGGCCGCCGTCAAGGGTGCGCCCTGCATCCTGGAGAGCTTCGTGCCCTTCAGGCGCGAAGTGTCGGTGGTCGCGGCACGGGCTGTGGATGGTACGGTGAAAGCCTTCGCGGTGACCGAGAACGAACACCGCGACCAGATCCTGCGCCGCTCCGTCGTACCAGCCTCGATCCATCCCGGCACAGCCCGTGCCGCCATCGACATCGCGGGACGGATGGGGGCGGCGCTTGACTATGTCGGCGTGTTCGCCGTGGAATTCTTCGTCGGCGGCGATGGCCGGGACGAGACGCTTTTCGTCAATGAAATGGCACCTCGCGTGCACAATTCCGGCCACTGGACGCTGGATGGCGCAGACACCTCGCAATTCGAGCAGCACGTGCGGGCCATCACGGGATTGCCGCTGGGATCGACGGCCTTGCGCGCCCCATTGGTCGAGATGGTCAATCTGATCGGCGCCGATGCCGAACGCTGGCGGGAGTTGCTGGCGGAGCCGGGTGCGCAACTCCATCTCTACGGCAAGGGCGAGGCAAGGCCCGGCCGCAAGATGGGGCATGTCACGCGGCTGCTGGAGGGTTAGGGCTTCTCGACAGGCGCATTTCGTGAAGTTCTTGCGCGATATTGACGGAAATTCCGGTTTCTGATAGCGGATCGCCCATCTTGGAGAGGCTCATGCCTTTTTCCAATCAATCGCTATCCACCGACAGAAACAAAGGTCAATCCGGTGCAGGTTCTCGTCCGCGAAAACAACGTCGATCAGGCGCTGCGCGCCCTCAAGAAGAAGATGCAGCGCGAAGGCATTTTTCGCGAATTGAAACTCAGGGGCCATTACGAGAAACCATCGGAAAAGAAGGCGCGTGAAAAGGCGGAAGCCGTGCGCCGCGCCCGGAAACTGGCCCGCAAGCGGGCGCAGCGTGAGGGTGGCCTGCCGGCAACGCCCCGTCCGGCCCCAAGGGCCGGTGCTTCCGGCGCGGGCGGTTCTGGTGCAGGTTTGCCCCGCCGCTGAATGTCTTTCGGGGGTGAATCCCTCATGGTTCACCCAATCTTAAAGACGCCCGTGTCACAACACGGGCGTTTTCCCGTTTCAGGATCATCGCGCAGGCGTGCTACCCTGGATTCTCAGGTAAAGGTTATGATGTCACTTCCGACGCTCCATGGTTGGCACCATGCCCTTGCCGCAGCGGTCCTTGCCGTTGGGCTGGCCGGTTGCGGCACGCTGGATGGCGGCGTTGGCGGCAGTGGCGCACGCGGCGGTCCACGCTTTGCGGAGCTGGACGAGCCCAACAATGCCAATCCCAATGCGGCGCAGAACAACATCGGCTCGCTGAGCGAGGTCATCAGCCGCAATCCCAATGACGGGACGGCCTACAACACCCGTGGTGCGGCCTATGCCCGTGCCGGGCGCTACACCGAGGCCATGAGCGATTTCAACCGGGCGATCCAGCTCGATCCCAACCAGGCTCCGGCATTCCTGAACCGTGGTCTCGCCAACCGCCAGATCGGGCGCAATGACGCCGCGTTGCAGGATTTCAACCGCGCCGTATCAATCGATCAGGCCTATGGTCCAGCCTATCTTGCCCGCGGCAACCTGCTGCGGGCCCAGGGGGACATGGCCTCTGCTGTTGCGGACTACAACCGGGCGATCCAGCTCAACCGGGAAGGCGCGGAAGCCTATCATGGGCGTGGCCTGGCCTATCAGGCGCAGGGTGATCATATCCGCGCCATCAGCGATTTCGATGGTGCCATCGACCGCAACCCCTATGTCGCGCCGCCCTATCTCGGACGGGGACAGAGCCTTGTGGCGACCGGCAAGTTCCAGTTGGCGATCGAGGATTTCAACGCCGCCCTCAACGTCGACAACAAGAACGCCGATGCCTGGGCGCAACGCGGCATTGCCTTCGAGCGCATGGGCAACGCCAAGGAAGCCAATGAAAGCTTCCAGAAGAGCCTGATCGTTGACCCCAACAACCGTGTCGCGAGTGACGGCGCCCGCAGGACCGGCGGCGGTGGCGGTGGCGGCGGCTGGTTCCGCTGATCCAGCGCCGCAAGATCGGCAGTATTGTCTATCGGCGGCCACCGAGCAGGCTGCCCAGCACACCGCGCACGATGGCACTGCCCACCTGACGGCCCACCGATGACGCGACCGAGCGTGCCGCGCTGTTGACGATCTTCTCGCCCATGGATTGCTGCTGGCGCACCTGGCCGCCGCGTGGCCCGGTCTGTGCCGGTGCTCCACCGCCGAAGATGCTGCCGAGGATGCCGCCCAGCATGCCACCGCCACCCGTTTGCTGGGCCGGTGCCTGATGCTTCTTCAGCAGGATTTCGTAGGCGCTTTCGCGGTCGATGGTGGTGTCGTATTTGCCGGACAGGCCGGACTTCTGCATCGCCTGCTTGCGTTCGGCTGGCGAGATCGGGCCGACCTGTGCCGTCGGCGGCTTGATGAAGGTGCGTTCCACCATGGCGGGCGTGCCCTTGCCTTCCAGCATCGAGACCAGCGCTTCGCCCACCGCAAGCTCGGTGATTGCTGTCTCGGTCTTGAACTGCGGGTTCTGGCGGAAGGTGTCGGCGGCGGCCTTCACCGCCTTCTGGTCGCGGGGCGTGAAGGCGCGCAGCGCATGCTGCACCCGGTTGCCGAGCTGGGCGAGCACGGTGTTGGGAACATCGAGCGGGTTCTGCGTCACGAAATACACGCCGACACCCTTTGAGCGGATGAGGCGCACCACGGTTTCCACCGCATCAAGCAGCGGCTTGGGCGCATCGTTGAACAGCAGGTGCGCCTCGTCGAAGAAGAACACCAGCTTCGGCTTTTCCGGGTCACCCACTTCCGGCAGGTTCTCGAACAGCTCCGACAGCATCCACAGCAGGAACGTCGCATAGAGCTTGGGGGATTTCATCAGCTTGTCAGCGGCGAGGATATTGATGATGCCGCGTCCGTCGCGATCAGTGCGGATGAAATCCATGATGTCGAGCGCCGGTTCCGCGAAGAAGTTGGCCGCGCCCTGGTTTTCCAGCACCAGCAACTGGCGCTGGATCGCACCGATCGTCTGGTCCGAAATGTTGCCATAGGTCGCCATGAGCTGCGATTGCAGCGCATTGTCCTGTGCGATCTCCGCGATGAGCGAGCGCAGATCCTTGAGGTCGAGCAAGGCCATGCCGTTGTCATCGGCATATTTGAAGACGATGTTCAGTGCGCCTTCCTGCGTGGGGTTCAATTCCAGCAGGCGGGCCAGCAACAGCGGTCCCATTTCGGCCACCGTCGCGCGGATCGGGTGGCCCTGTTCGCCGAAGAGATCCCAATAGACCGTGGTGAACTCATCCGCCTGGTATTTCAGGCCCATCTCTTCCATGCGCTTGACGAAATGCGGCTCGCCCCGCCCCGGCGCACCGATGCCGGAAAGGTCGCCCTTGATATCGGCGGCGAACACCGGAACGCCCTCGGCGGCGAAGCCTTCGGCCAGCGTCTGCAGGGTCACGGTCTTGCCGGTGCCGGTTGCGCCCGTCACCAGGCCATGCCGGTTCGCCAGCTTCAAGGTCAGCGCCTGCAATCCGTTCGGGCTCTTGCCCACCAGAATCGTGCCAGCCGGAGTATTTGCCATCGTTTTGGTTCCCGTGATCCGGCTCCTATAGACGGAGTGAAGAGGCTTCGCCAGACAGCTTTCGGATGAAGATGCATCACATCTAAACCAAATTCACTTGCAGTACTGGTTGCCCTTGTCATAGGAACTTTTCAAAGGCTCCGGCGCATCGGGCCGCATCTTGCAGGAGAGCACCATGGACGAACTCATCAACCGCCTTGTGACCAATGTCGGCATCGATGCGGGCCTTGCGCAGAAATGCGTCGGCATCATCCTGGGTTTCCTGCAGAAGGAAGGCCCTGCTGCGGAGGTCGGCCAGATGCTGGAAGCCATGCCGGGTGCCTCCGACATGATTGCGGAACACGCGGGCAGCGGCGGCGGCGGTGTGCTGGGCGGCCTCATGGGCATGATGGGCGGCGGCGGTGTCATGGGCCTTGGCCAGCAGCTGATGGGCGCTGGCCTGTCGATGGGACAGATGGGCGATGTCGGCAAGGAGCTGTTCGCTTTTGGCCGCGAGAAGGCCGGTGAAGACGCGATGGGCGCGATTGTCGGGTCCATCCCGGGTCTGGGGCAGTTCGTTTAATCCATCCACTGCAACAACAGCTGGGACCGCCTCGTGCGTTGGCGCACGAAACGGTCCCGCTCCTGTCCACCCCGGCGTGGGTTGGCTCCACTGCCGGGTTGACGCAGCGTCCTGGGCAGCCCCCCGCCCCGGACGCCGATCCTCTCGTCGCCATGCTCACATGACGATGACTTTTGTTCCCACGCGCACACGCTCGTAGAGATCGGTGACGTCCTCGTTGCGCATCCGGATGCAGCCGGACGACACGGCCTGCCCGATGGTGTGCGGTTCGTTGGTGCCGTGGATGCGGTAGAGCGAGGAGCCAAGATAAAGCCCGCGGGCTCCCATGGGATTGTCCGGACCACCCGCCATGTAGCGCGGCAGATCAGGGCGGCGCTTGATCATCTCCGCCGGTGGGCGCCAATCGGGCCATTCCGCCTTGCGCGTGATGGTCTTGACACCAGCCCACTCGAAGCCCGGTCGGCCAACGCCGATGCCATAGCGGCGGGCGCGACCGTTGCCCTCCACCAGATACATGAACTTGTTGGGCGTATCGATCACGATGGTGCCGATACCGTGCCCACCCGCATACTCCACCGTCTGCGGCAGGTACATCGGGTCCAGACCGCGTTCGACCTGGCGGAAATCCGGATTGAGTGCTGCCTGATGCTGGCCTGGATAGGGCCTTGCGACGGGCTGCGGTTCCATGGGCAGATGTCCGCCCTGGAAACCGGGAGCATAGGCCTGATAGGCCTGCGGCTGCACCACGGGTTGAGGACGCCCGGGATTGCGTCCCGTCATCAGCATTTCAAGGAAGCCGCCGCCCAGGTTGGACTGGCTGGCGACCGGCGCATAGGCACCGGATCGGAAGGAGGGATCGGCCAATGCAGCCGTTCCCGAGAGCAGGACAGCAGCCATCGCCGCGCCTGCAAGAGGAGCCGAGTGTTTCATGACAAACCTTCAAAACGCCACACGAAGGAGGTCGGGATGATCCGGTTTCTCGCCAAATGTCCCGATGCCACGAACTTAGCCCAGATGCGATCTCCAATCGTTAACAGCGTCGAAAAACGACGGCTTAAATCACTGATATCCCGTTTGTTCTCCGGTATGCTTGCCAAGCCGTGAAGATCAGGACGGCATGGTTTCCCGCGTCTGAACAGGCGTGGTTTCGCCCAGGTTAAAGCGGCGTGGTTTGAACGGTATCTTAACCATGCCCGGGCTAGGCATCACCTTGCATATGCTCGGGGCCGGGATGATCATGTCGCGCAAGACCTTCACGATCGAGAAATCCATGGCACGCGATGCCACGCCCGAAGAGCAGGGTCTCGCGGCCTTCCAACCGAGAGCGGATGGTCCCGTATCCTCCGACATCCACCGCGTCCTGACCAAGCTCGATGAACTCGGCGCCATGTTGCAGCCCACGCAGTCCATCGTCTCCAACATCGCGGAGGCCTATCGCCGCGAGGTGGTCGAGGTGATGAAGCTGCGCGACGAGATGGAGGCGATCCAGGTCGCGATCCGCGAAACCAAGCGCCAGGTGGTCTCGCTGCACGCTGCTGCGCCACGCTCGGTCACCGTGCATCATGCAGCGGGCGAACTGGGGGCCGTCGTCCTCGACACCGAGGGCGCAACCAACACCATCCTGGCTGCTGCCGAGCGGGTGGAAATACTGGCGGGTGTCATCCAGAGCGAAACCACCAAGGAAGGCATGAAGAAACGCGCGGGCGAAATCGCAGGGGTCGTCATGTCGATCTACGAGGCCTGCAACTTCCAGGATTTGACGGGACAGCGCATCACCCGCGTCTGCGAGACGCTGAACTTCGTGGAAGGCCGCGTTAGCAAGATGGCCGAGATCTGGGGTGGTCTCGACTCGCTCTCCACCATCATGGCGTCCGAGATCGAGGCCCTCAACGAAGAGCGCAACGCATTGGGGACACATGCCCTGGCGGCAGGCCCGGCACTTGCCGGTGCCGAAGGTCATGTCGGCCAGGATGATATCGACGCATTGTTTGATTGAAGGGCCTTGGTTCGACTGAGACCGGTTGGTTCGACTGAGAGCGGTTGCAATCCCCAGCCGGGCCTGCCAGCCTGACCTGGCATGATCCTTCCAGACTTTTTCACGCATTTCCCGACCGACCCGTGGTTCTACGCCATCGGTTTTCTGGCGACGTTCCTGATGGCGGCGTCCAAAGGGGCCTTCGGCGGTGGCCTGGCGATCATCGGTGTTCCCATGCTCTCGCTGGTGATGGACCCCATCGCCGCAGCCATCGTGGTGGCCCCGTTGGTCGCCTTCATGGACCTGTTCGCTCTCAGGGCCTTTCCGCCATCGACATGGTCGAGGCCGGATCTGAAGTGGTTGTCCCTTGGTCTTGTCACCGGCATTGCGGCGGGTTGGCTGTTCTTCGAATGGGTGGATCGCCGCTATGTCATCCTGATGATCGCGGTCGTGACGCTGGGGTTCACCCTGCGCTGGTTCCTGCAGGGGCGGGCCAAGCCTCCACCGCCCCATGGGGTGCAGCCTGGTCGGGCCGTGGGCCTGTCCCTGATCAGTGGCTTCACCACCTTCATCGCCCATGCGGGAGGGCCGCCTGTGGCAATGTATCTGCTGGGGCGACAGCTCGACAAGACGATCTATGCCGGCACGACCATCGCTGTGTTCATGCTCGGCAACTTCATCAAGCTCGTGCCCTACACCAAGCTTGGCCTGGAGCGACCGGAAGCGCTCTGGGCCGCGCTGGCGCTCACCCCGGTCATTCCGGTCGGGGTGTATGTGGGCAAGCTTTTGCATGATCGCCTGGATCAACAGAGGATCTATCTCTGGTGCTACAGTTTCCTGCTTGTCGCCGGGCTGAAGCTTCTCTGGGACGGGGTGCGCGGGTTTCTGTGAGCGCTATGGCTCATCCGCTTCGGTATCGATGCGTTTCTTGCATCCCCATTGCTTGAGCATCGCTTCGGTTTCATCCACCACGAAATGCCGCGCGGCGTCGCGGTCGTAGCCCTCGGCGAGCAACGCATCATAGTCGGTATGCCGATGCCGGACATGCGCCACCAGCGCCAGCCACAATGCAGCGCCCACCGAGAGATCGGCCCGCATCAGCCGTGCCGCCCGCTCCAGCACCGGCTCGCTGTCGGCGTAAGGGATCAGCGGGGCAAGCGCACGCAGGGCCTTGCGAAGAGCCTGGTTGCGGTGCGTGGCAGCAAGCGGCATTTGAATTTCCAGAGATTTGGTGTTATTGAAATGATGTCAAAGAATGCGGTCTGTTCACAGGTTGCACCAACTTAAAGAGCCCCGGCGTTTCCGCGCCGGGGCTCCGTCGTTCAGCGAAAGAGCTGAAGGACTTCCCGCACAAGACGAAGAATGTCTCGCGCGAACTTTATCAAAAAATGCAGTTCTTTTCTATTCACATGGCTTGCACCCCCTTTGCCGCGCTGGTTGCGACGGCGCGAGCAGTTTAGCTGTTTTCGCAAACCGCCTCTTCCCGATTTATCCCAGGCTTCCTACATTGATTTAGACCGGATTGCCTTTCAGGGGTCTGGCGCTCACTCTTCGCCTCATCAGGGAAGCTGACCATGAATTTCGAGAAATACACCGAACGCGCCCGCGGCTTCGTGCAATCTGCGCAGTCGCTGGCCACCCGCGAGAGTCACCAGCAATTTGCGCCGGAGCATCTCCTGAAGGTGCTGCTCGACGACGCCGAGGGCATGGCCAGCGGCCTCATCTCCCGCTCCGGCGGTGATGCCCGGCAGGCGCTCAAGCTCACTGAACTTGCCTTGACGCGGGTGCCGAAGGTCACGGGGTCGGCCGCAGGCCAGGTCTATCTCGCGCCCGGCCTGTCCCGCGTGTTTGCTTCTGCCGAGAAGGCAGCGGAAAAAACCGGCGACAGCTTCGTCACGGTTGAGCTTCTGCTGCTGGCGCTCGCCTTGGAAAAGGACACCGAGGCGGGCAAGGCGCTGGCCGCTTCCGGTGTGACCGCACAGGGCATCAACACGGCCATCGCCGCGATCCGCAAGGGCCGCACCGCCGATTCCGCCACCGCCGAGAACGCTTACGACGCCTTGAAGAAATACGCGCGCGACCTCACCGAGGCGGCCAGCATCGGCAAGCTCGACCCGGTGATCGGACGCGACGAAGAAATCCGCAGGACGATCCAGGTGCTGTCCCGCCGCACCAAGAACAACCCCGTGCTGATCGGCGAACCGGGTGTGGGTAAGACCGCGATCGTGGAGGGCCTGGCACTGCGCATCATCAACGGCGACGTGCCGGAATCACTGCGCGACAAGAAGCTGCTCGCCCTCGACATGGGCGCACTCATCGCGGGAGCAAAATACCGCGGCGAGTTCGAGGAGCGCTTGAAGGCCGTGCTCAACGAGGTGACGGCGTCAGACGGCGGCATCATCCTGTTCATCGACGAGATGCATACGCTGGTGGGGGCGGGCAAGGCCGATGGCGCTATGGACGCCTCGAATCTGCTGAAGCCCACGCTGGCCCGGGGCGAGTTGCAGTGCGTGGGTGCCACCACGCTCGATGAATACCGCAAGCACGTGGAAAAGGACGCGGCTCTCGCCCGTCGCTTCCAGCCTGTCTTCGTGGCGGAACCGACTGTCGAGGACACGGTCTCGATCCTGCGCGGGCTCAAGGAGAAATACGAGCAGCACCACCGGGTGCGCATCCAGGATTCAGCGCTGGTCGCGGCCACCACGCTCTCCAACCGCTACATCACGGACCGCTTCCTGCCAGACAAGGCCATCGACCTTGTGGATGAAGCCGGTGCGCGGCTGCGCATGCAGATCGACTCCAAGCCCGAGGAGCTGGACAGCATCGACCGCGAGGTGATCCGCCTCAAGATCGAGGCAGAGGCGCTGAAGAAGGAGCCTGATGCCGCCTCGAAGGACCGGCTGCTGAAGTTGCAGAAGGAGCTTGGCGATCTCGAGGAGCAGTCGGCATCCTTCACGGCGCGGTGGCAGGCCGAGAAGGACAAGCTTGGCCAGGCCGCCGAACTCAAGAAGAAGCTCGACGATGCCCGTGGCGAACTGGGCCGCGCCCAGCGCGATGGCCTGTTCCAGCGGGCGGGCGAGTTGGCTTATGGCCTGATCCCGGAGCTTGAGAAGCAGCTGAAGACCACCGAGGAAGCCGAGAGCGGCGGCATGATGGAAGAGGCTGTCACACCCGATCATGTGGCGCAGGTGGTGTCGCGTTGGACTGGCGTGCCTGTTGACCGGATGCTGGAAGGCGAGAAGGAAAAGCTGCTGCGCATGGAGGAATCCATCGGCAAGCGTGTGGTCGGCCAGGCCGAAGCCGTGCACGCGGTTTCGACCGCCGTGCGCCGCGCCCGTGCGGGATTGCAGGATCCCAACCGCCCCATCGGCTCCTTCATGTTTCTGGGGCCGACGGGCGTGGGCAAGACCGAGTTAACGAAGGCGCTGGCAGCTTTCCTCTTTGACGACGACTCGGCCCTCGTGCGCCTCGACATGTCGGAATACATGGAGAAGCACTCGGTCGCCCGTCTCATCGGGGCGCCTCCCGGCTATGTCGGCTATGAGGAGGGCGGTGCGTTGACGGAAGCCGTGCGGCGCAGACCCTATCAGGTGGTGCTGTTCGACGAGATCGAGAAGGCGCATCCCGATGTCTTCAACGTGCTGCTCCAGGTGCTGGACGATGGCCGCCTGACCGATGGTCAGGGCCGCACGGTGGATTTTCGCAATGTGCTGATCATCATGACCTCCAATCTCGGCGCAGACTATCTCGTCAACCAGCCGGAAGGACAGGATACGGATATGGTCCGCGACGAGGTGATGGGCGTGGTGCGCGGGCATTTCCGCCCCGAGTTTCTCAACCGCGTGGACGAGATCATCCTGTTCCACCGTCTGCAACGCTCGGAGATGGGTGCCATCGTCGATATCCAGATGCTGAGGCTCGCCAAGCTGCTGACGGATCGCAAGATCACGCTGGAACTGGAGGGCGAGGCCCGTCAATGGCTGGCCGACAAGGGCTATGATCCGGCTTACGGGGCGCGTCCCTTGAAGCGCGTGATCCAGAAGCATGTCCAGGACCCGCTGGCCGAGATGATTCTGGCGGGCAAGGTCAAGGACGGCGAGACCGTGCCGGTGGCTGTCGGCCCCGGCGGGCTGATGATCGGCGACGTGACGGTGGGAGGCGAAAAGCGCCCGGCGGGGGTGGCGTTGAATTGAGGTATTGCGATTATAGTAAAGTTATCCCATGTTATCAAAATACGATAACATGGGATAACATCTTTATAAATGGACCCTCGTCTCAATCCCTATGCACCCGGTGCGGGATCGCAACCGCCCGAGCTTGCCGGGCGTGATTCGGTCCTTCGCAAGGCGGAGATCGCTCTCGACCGCATTCGTAAGGGTCGTGGCGCGCAGAGCCTTGTGCTATACGGTTTGCGTGGCGTAGGCAAAACCGTCCTGCTCAATCGAATCCGGACAGATGCCGAAGCGCGAGGCCTGGAAAGCGTCAAGATAGAAGCACCCGAAGACCGTTCACTGCCGGCAATTCTGATACCGGCACTGCGGGTTACGCTGCTTCGTATTGACCGGATGGCCGCAGCGAAAAACGCAGTAGGCAAGGCATTAGGAGCCCTGCGCAGCTTCATAGGGAGTGTCAAAATCAAATACCAGGATGTCGAGGCGGGGCTCGATGTTCCAGCTGCCAAAGGTGTGGCTGATAGCGGCGATCTGGAATCCGATCTCATCGAACTTTTCCATGGAATTGGACTGGCAGCAAAAGCAGGCGACACGGCCATCGTGCTCTATATCGACGAACTTCAATATATAAAGGAAACAGAACTTGCGATCTTGATCCGGGCCTTGCACGCGATCAGCCAGTTAAATCTGCCTCTCACGATGGTGGCGGCCGGTTTACCTCAATTGCTGGGCATGATGGGACGCGCAAAATCCTATGCCGAGCGTCTCTTTGTTTTCGAGGAAATTGATGAACTCAGCCGTGAGGCAGCAGCAAGAGCCTTGAAGCTGCCTGCGGAGCAGGAAGGCGTTCTCTATGACAATGATGCTATCGAGAGCATCATCGACAGGACCGAGGCATCTCCCTACTTCCTGCAGGAATGGGGCAAGCACGCATGGAATCTGGCCGAGCGCTCGCCAATCACCCTTGATGATGCGGACGACGCATCCCAGGCGGCGCTTGATGAGCTTGACAGAACCGGGTTCTCTGGCGATAAAATACCGAATCTTGGTGATGATGTTGCTT
>JANNFV010000224.1:0-4183 GCA_031380285.1 Hyphomicrobiales bacterium
CTATGTGCCGCCCTACTCCGTGGTGGTCTCGGGTTCGCTGCCCGGCAAGCCCTATGCCGATGGCAGCCCCTCGCCCTCGCTCTATTGCGCGGTCATCGTGAAGACCGTGGATGCCCAGACACGCTCGAAGACGGCGATCAATGACCTGCTGCGGGATTGATGGCGTTGGCGTTCTTTCCCGTGCTCTTCCCGGGAACTTCGCTATCGGGCTTCCTGCCGACAAACGGTCACAATCCTCGCCCTGAGCTTGTCGAAGGGTCGAGGATTGTTCTGCCGCTGCGCCACGACCTCGATCCTTCGACAGGCTCAGGATGAGGTCGAGTGACAACGCGGTGCCAGGGAGGTTCGACGATGCGTGAGCAGCTCTATCTTTACGTCCCCGCAATCGTTGGTGCTGCCGTCGCACTTATCGCCTGGCTTGGTCTCGCCCGCGCCTCTGCCGCCAGAAACAAAAGCCGTTGGCGACCCGTGTTGCTCTGCCTGCCACTGCTGCTGGGATCGCTCGGCTACGGCCTGTTCTGGTTCGGTTTCTTCTCCTCGCCGCAGACCGCCGTGCAACTCCATGCGGTGCGGTTGACGGTCCAGCATTTCGCTGGCCCGCTGCTGCCGTGGATCGCTGCGATGTGGCTGCTGCTCTCCGCGTGGCTCTTGCTGCCGCTCTTGCGGCAACGGACCTGACGCCCTATACCGTGCTGATCTCGTCGGGGTGCCCGAAGGCTTTCGAGCCAGGGCTGAGAGACGCTAGGGCGCAAGCCTGATCGTCAACCCGCCGAACCTGATCCGGGTCATGCCGGCGGAGGAATCGAGATGAGTTTGGCTCTTGAGGGCCGTGGCGCGGGCCGTATCGCGCCGCCATTCCTGTCAGTTGCCGCCGTGAGCGCGTTGGCCTTGTCCGTGGGCAAGGCCATTGTCAGCCCGCAGGTCGTGGCGCTGGCGAGCGCTTTGCTCGCGTGGGAAGGGGCCGTGCGCTTCTTCGAACTGCCCCTGTGGTATCTCCCCGCCCCCAGCCATGTAGCCGTCACCGTGGTGCGCAACCTGCACCTCATCCTGCCGAGTGCGGGCGTGACAGCCGTGGAGACACTGCTGGGCCTGCTCATCGGCATCGCCATCGGCATGGCGCTGGCGCTCGGCATGGGGGCCTCGCGCTGGCTGGCGCAGGCGCTCTCGCCGCTGGCTGTGGTCAGCCAGGCCATCCCCTTCATGGCGCTGGCGCCGCTGATGATGATCTGGTTCGGCTTCGGCATCACGTCCAAGGTGGCGATGGCGGCCATCACCATCTTCTTCTCCGTCACCGCCGCCTTCTATGAAGGCCTGCGCCGGGCCGACGAGAACCTGATCGATCTGGCCAGGCTCTATGGCGCGTCGCCGTGGCAGATCCTGTTCAACATCCGCGTGCCGTCCGCCCTGCCGCATCTCTGCGCCGGGCTGAAGCTGGCCGCCGCCTACGCGCCTCTCGGCGCGATCGCGGGCGAGTGGGTGGGGTCGGATGGCGGACTTGGCATCATGATGACCTATCACAATGCCCGCATGCAGACCGACATGGTGTTCGCCGCGATGGTGGTGCTGATCGTCTTCTGCCTGAGCACCTGGCTGTTGATGTCGCTGCTGACGCGCCATCTGCTGCGCAATTTTCCGGACACGCTGAACCAGCCGCGGTCCTGAACGCCCCCCTTTTTCGCTTCACCCACTGTCACAAGGAGGTCTCATGACCCGCCGGTTCTTTGCCTTTCTCATCACCGCGATGACGTTGCTGTGCGCACCGCTCGCCCAGGCGCAGCAGCCCGACAAGCTCGTGCTGCTGCTCGACTGGTTCGTGAACCCCGACCATGCGCCGATCATCATCGCCAAGGAGCGCGGCCTCTTCGCCAAGCGTGGCCTTGATGTGCAGATCGTCGAACCGTCCGATCCATCCGCGCCGCCGCGGCTGATCGCGGCAGGGCAAGGCGACATGGCGATCAGCTACCAGCCGAGCTTCACCCGTGCGGTCAAGCAGGGGATTCCGGTGATCCGCGTCGGCACGGTCATCGCCACACCGCTGAACACGCTCACCGTGCTCGCCGATGGCCCGATCAAGACGCTGGCCGACCTGCGCGGCAAGACCATCGGCTATTCCGGCTCCGGCATCCAGGACATGATGCTGAAGACGATGCTCAAAAGCGTGGGCATGACCGAAGCGGACGTGAAGCTCGTGAATGTCAACTTCGCGCTCACCGTGGCGCTGGTCTCCGGCCGGGCCGACGCGATCATCGGCGGCTTCCGCAACTTCGAAGGCACGGAGATCGAACTCGCGGGCAAGAAGCCGAAGATGTTCTTCCCCGAGGAGCACGGCGTGCCTGCCTATGACGAACTGATCTACATCGTGAAACAGGACCGCTTCGGCGAGGCGAAATTCGACAGGTTTTTCGCCGCCATCGAAGAAGCCACCATGGCGATGCTGAACGATCCGGCCGGCACCTGGGCGACCTTCGTCAAGGCGCATCCGAAGCTGGATGACACCTTGAACAAGCGGGCCTGGGCCGACACGCTGCCGCGTTTTCAGGCTTCCCCCAAGGCGGTCGACCCGGATCGCTATCTTGCCGTGGCCGAGTTCATGCGGCAGGCTGGCATTATCGACAAGGTCGAGCCCATAGAGCGCTACATCGGCAGGCGCTGAGGGTCTGCGGCCTTTCGACCGAGGGCCGCATGCATCTCTTCTTCGATTCCACCCAGCTACGCCATCAGCCGAAGCAGTTCATGGTGGCTGGCAGGGTTGTCGCGCCGCTCGAAAATCCGGAGCGTGTCACGCTGCTTTCGGCAAGTCTGGTTGCGGCTGGCCTCACGCGGATGGAGCCCGGCCATCACGGCATGGCGATGATCCGCGCCGTGCATGACGCGGATTATCTCGCGTTCCTCGAAAGCGCCTACGCCGAATGGCAGAAGCTGCCCAATGCCGGTCCCGAGGTCTGGCCCAACATCCACCCCTATCGCGGCAGCGGGGCTGACCTGGCGCGCAAGTCCCCGCCGAAGGGCTTGATCGTCGGACAGGCGGGCTGGTATATCGGCGATATGGCGGTGGCGATGGGGGAAGGCAGTTGGGCCGCCGCCCATGCCTCGGCACAGACCGCCATCGCCGCGGCCAATGCCGTGCTGACCGGCCATGATGCGGCCTTTGGCCTGTGCCGCCCGCCCGGGCATCATGCCTACAGGGACCGGGCCTGCGGCTTCTGCTTCCTCAACAACGCCGCGATTGCCGCTGAAACGTTGCGCCAGCGTTTCGACAAGGTCGCCATCCTGGATTTCGATACGCACCACGGGGATGGTACGCAGGCGATCTTCTATGATCGGGGCGATGTGCTGGTGGCCTCGACGCATACCGATCCGACGAGCTACTACCCCTTCTATTCCGGCTTCGCGGAGGAAACCGGGCGCGGCAGGGGCAAGGGAGCCAATCTCAACATCCCGCTGTCGCCCGGTGCCGACGACGCGACCTACGCTGCGGCGTGTCAGCGCCTGGCGGAGTCAGCACTGGCCTTTGGTGCGCAAGCCCTCGTGCTCTCGGCAGGCTGGGATGCGCACCACCGGGACCCGCTGTCCAGGCTCGCGGTCACGACCCGGGCCTTCGACACCCTCGGTGGCATCTTTGGCCGTCTGAAGCTGCCGACGGTCATTCTTCAGGAAGGGGGCTATTCGCTGGAGGCCGCAGGCGAGGCCGCGCCCACCTTCGTCGACGCCTTCCGCGCCGCGCGGTGACTGTTCAAAATCGCCACTCCGGTATCTTTCGGGCTTTACCGTTATGGTTAACAAGACGTAAATGGCGGATGACCACTAGAACGATACGAATTCGTGTCGCTGCCGCCACCGATGCCGCAGGTGTCGCTGCCGTGCATGACGCGGCGTGGATGGAGGCCTATCGCGGCATCATCCCCGGGGCGCATCTCGAGCGCATGGTGCAGCGGCGCGGCAGCCGCTGGTGGGCCAATGCCATCAGCAAGGGCAGCCGTATTGCCGTTCTGGATTTCGACGACAAGATCGTCGGTTATGCCAGTTACGGGCGCAACAGGGCGGCTTCCCTGCCCTATCGGGGCGAAATCTTCGAGCTTTACCTGCTGCCGGAGTATCAGGGCGTCGGTTTCGGACGCAGGCTGTTTTCGGCGGCCCAGCGGGAACTGGCCAACCATGGACTGACCTCCCTGGTGGTCTGGAC
>JANNFV010000349.1:0-6178 GCA_031380285.1 Hyphomicrobiales bacterium
CAGCGCGACGCGTTGTTCCCGCAGGGCAACATGAGGGTCTCATGAGCAAAGTCTATTCCGACGCAACGGCAGCCTTGGCTGGGCTGATGAAGAACAACATGGTCATCATGTCCGGTGGCTTTGGCCTGTGCGGCATTCCAGACGTGTTGATCGAGGCGGTGCGCGCGTCCGGCGTCACGGGATTGACGGTGATTTCCAACAATGCCGGCGTCGATGGGGCGGGCCTGGGCATCCTGCTCGAGACCAAGCAGATCAAGAAGATGATCTCGTCCTATGTCGGTGAGAACAAGCTGTTTGCCGAGCAATATTTGTCGGGTGCGCTGAAGCTGGAATTCAATCCGCAGGGCACGCTGGCCGAGCGCATCCGTGCTGGCGGGGCAGGTATCCCGGGTTTCTACACCAAGACAGGTGTCGGCACGATCATCGCCAAGGGCAAGCCGGTGAAGATGTTCAACGGCGAAAAATTCATGATGGAAAAGGGATTGGTGGCCGACCTGTCGCTGATCCATGCCTGGAAGGCGGATACCGAAGGCAATCTGGTGTTCCGCAAGACGGCCCGCAACTTCAATCCGATGATGGCGACGGCGGGCAAGGTGACGGTGGTGCAGGCCGAGAAGATCGTGAAGGCGGGCAAGATCGACCCCGATCACATCCACACGCCCGGCGTCTTCGTGCAGCGCATGATCGAATTGACCAATCCGGTCAAGCGCATCGAGCAGCGCACCACGCGTCCGCGCCCGACCAAGTAAACGCCAACAGTAAACGCCAACAGCAATCGCACAGATCAGGAGAACACCCATGGCCTGGACCCGTGACCAGATGGCGGCCCGCGCAGCCAAGGAGCTGAAGGACGGCTTCTATGTCAACCTCGGCATCGGCATTCCGACGCTGGTATCGAACTACATTCCCAAGGGCATGTCCGTGCAGCTCCAGAGCGAGAACGGCATGCTCGGCATGGGGCCGTTTCCCTATGAGGGCGACGAAGACCCTGACCTGATCAACGCGGGCAAGCAGACCATCACGGAATTGCCGACAACAAGCTATTTTTCCTCGTCGGACAGCTTCGCGATGATCCGTGGCGGCCATATCGATCTATCAATCCTGGGAGCCATGCAGGTTGCGGAGAATGGTGATCTCGCAAACTGGATGATCCCGGGCAAGATGGTGAAGGGCATGGGCGGCGCCATGGATCTGGTGGCAGGCGTCAAGCGGGTTGTCGTGGTCATGGAGCACGAGGCCAAGGGCGAGTCGAAGGTTCTCAAACGCTGCAACCTGCCGCTGACCGGCGCGAAGGTGGTGGACATGATCGTCACCGATCTGGCCGTGTTCAAGGTGGACAAGAAGAAGGGTGGCCTCACCCTGATCGAACTGGCGGATGGTGTGACGCTGGACGAGGTCAAGGCCAAGACGGCAGCGAAATTCAAGGTCGCCGTGAAGAAATAGGCGGCTACCGGCTCTCCATCATCCGGTTCATCAGGATCAGCGGCAACAGGCCCGCGGCCACGATCAGCAGGGCTGCGATGGCGCCATCCTCGAAACTGCCGCGCGCCGCGTGTCCATAGAGGTGCGTCGCCAGCGTCTCGAAGTTGAGCGGGCGCAGCAACAGCGTTGCGGGCAGTTCCTTCAGGCAATCCACGAAGATCAGAACTGCGGCACCAGCCATCACCGGTCGAAGTGCTGGAGCCAGGATCCGCCACGCCAGGCGCGGCTCCGGGCAGCCCAGCGTGTAGGCTGCGAAATCCGTGTTGCGGGACAGGGCTGATAGTCCGGAATCGGCCTGCTCCAGCCCGATCGCGAGGAAGCGGATGGTGTAGGCGATCACGATGGCGATGATCGATCCGGATAGCACAAGACCGATGCGAGTGCCGCCCAGACCGATCACGGCATCGTTGAGCAAGCGGTCAAACAGACCCAGCGCGGGCAGCAAACCGATCACCAACACGGTGCCTGGAACGGCATAGCCGAAGCCGCTGATGCCGACTGCGGCGGTGGTTGCACGGTGCCGCGTGAAGCGTTTGGCGAGGGCGAGCAGCAAGGCAAGAGCGAGGATCACTAGGGTCGCAAGTGCAGCCACGGTGACGGTGTTGCGCAGAGCCAGCAGCAGTTCTGGCTGAAAGCCCTCCAGCCGCAATTGCCGCCAGCCCGCGCGGATCAGGACCGAAACGGGCAGAACAAAACCGAGGATCATGGGCAGTGCCGCCAGGCTGAAAGCTCCAAGGCCTTTCCAGCCCGTGAGGCGAGGGGGCGTGACAGGGCGATAGGCGCGGCTTGACAGCGTGTAGCGCCGGTTGTTGCGCAGCCAGCGTTCCAGCCAGAGCAGGCCAAGCACGACGGACAGCGTCAGCAGCGCGATCTGAGCCGCGCCGCCCAGGTTGCCCTTGCCGAGCCACGTCGTGTAGATCGCGACCGTCAGCGTGTTGACGCCAAGATACTGGCTTGCCCCGATGTCATTGAGCGTTTCCAGCAGCACCAGCGTTGCGCCCGCCGCCAGCAGCGGCAGGATCGCGGGCAGCACCACGCGGCGCATGGCCTCCAGCCGCGAACATCCAAGGCCGCGCGCAGCATCCATCAGGCTGGCGCCCTGCACCGTGAAGGCTGCACGGCTGGCGATGTAGATGTAGGGATAGAGCACGAGCGCCGTGACAAAGATCGCACCGGTGGTCGAGCGGACTTCCGGAAAGCGGTATTCGCTGCGCAGCCGCAGGCCGAACAGGGCCCGGTAAGCGCTTTGCACCGGACCGAAGAAATCCAGCAGCTCCACATAGGCATAGGCGGAAATATAGGTGGGGATCGCGAAGGGCAGGATCAGCGCCCAGGCGAGGATGGTGCGGCCCGGAAAGCGATAGGTCGCCACCAGCCATCCCGTGCCGATCCCGATGACGAGAGCCAGACCCAGCACACCAATGGCCAGAACGACAGTGTCCGCCAATGCGCCTGCCAGGACATGCCGCGCAAGATGATCAAGCAGGCCGCCATCGCCCGCGCCGAGCGCCAGGCCGAGGATCGCCATCAGAGGCACAAGCATCAGGACCGCAGCGAGCAAAGCGCTGCGGTCCCAGCCGTTCAGAACCCTGCCTGAGCCATGTGATGCCAGTGCAGGATTGCGCAGAAGAGAGGCCGCCATCCCGTCCTGTCAGCTTCCCGGGCCGGCATTGAAGCCGACCTTGTCCACCAGGTCGCTCGCTGCCTTGCGGTTGCGGGCGATGTCGGCCAGGGGCGTCGGGTCTGGCTTCAACTCGCCAAAGGCACTGACGATGGGGTCCAGGGCGATCCCCGGACGGACGGGATGTTCGTAATTCTGGCGTGCATAGAGCGACTGCGCCGCATCGCTCACCAGCCATTCCGCCAGCCTGCGGGCCTGGGCGGGGTTGGGTGCGTGCTTCGCCATGGCAAAACCGGAGACGTTCACATGCGTGCCGCCGCCTACGAAGGTCGGAAGGATGATCTTGACCGCATCCGTCCACGCCTTCTGTTCCGGAGCACCCTTGGCCATCAGGCCGAAATAATAGGTGTTGGCGATGCCGATGTCGCATTGGCCGGATGCGATGTCCTTGGCCACGTCTCTGTCGCCGCCCGATGGCTTTTTCGCGAGATTGGCCTTGATGCCCTTCAGCCATGCCTCTGCCTTTTCGGACCCGACGCGGGCGACCATGGTGGCAAATAGGGCCGTGTTGTAGGGGTTCTGGCCATCGCGGATGCAGATCTTGCCCTTCCATTTCGGGTCAGCCAGCTCTTCATAGGTGAAGGCCTCCTGCTTGACCCGATCCTTCGAGGCATAGACGACACGCGCCCTCAGGGTTGCCGCATACCATTGTCCCCCTGCATCCCGATAAGCTGCGGGCACAGCGGCATCCAGCGCGGGTGAGGCCAGTTTCTGCGTGATGCCCATCTCGGCGGCCTGGGCCAGCTTCGAGACATCGACGGTGAGCATCAGGTCGGCAGGGCTGTTGGCGCCCTCGGCCTGGATGCGCTCCTCCAGTCCATTCGTGGCAAAGACGACATTCACCTTGATTCCGGTGTCTTTGGTGAAGGCTTCAAGCACGGGTTTGATGAGCGCGGGTTCGCGCGCCGTGTACAGATTGACCTCCTGAGCGAAGGTCAACGAGGTCGAGAGCAAGAGCGTGGCGATTGTCGCGACGCTGCGCAGGGATTGGGACATTTCATGGCTCCGTTACCCCGGGTTCAAGGCCCGGTCTGGCTGAGTTGGCCCGCCCTGATTGGCGCGGCAGGGCCGATGTCGTCAAGCAAAAAACCAATGAAAACAGATATTTAGAAGATTTCTAAACTGGAGCATGTTTTGTGGGATGGCGAGCAACTGTTCAAAGCCATCCATGTGATCAATGGTTTGGCTGCATCAGGGACAAGAAAAAACCGCCGGGTTTGGCCCGGCGGCTGGATTGTGATGGCGGTCAAAAACGGTCAGCGGATTGTCGAGCGATCCGGTCCAACGTAGCGGACCACATCAACGGGGCCCTGAGATGTCCGGCTTGCCAGTGCCAGATCGCGCAATTCATCCGAAGGATTGCGGGGGACCGCCGAAAGCCCCGACCGACCGGGCAGCGAGGCCTGCTCGACCTTGCGCAGCGTTTCCCGCGTGGCGGCATCGATCCGGTCGCTGCGGCTGATCGCCGTGAAATTGGCCTCGCGGTAGGGGAAAGTGCCGCCGTTGAACACGCGCATGCCCTTGCCGGTCATGACGATGTCACCCACGCGCAGCGAGCCATCACGATAGACCGAGAAATCCGTGGCGATGCCAAAGCCGTTCGCGGTGCAGGAGCAAGCCTTGTCCACGCTCTTGCGGTAGCTGAAGGCCTGGCCGAGCGACGTGTATTTCTTGCCGTTGTCGCGGGCGCGGGCCGTATCGATGTCCGCGCCGATTTCGCCGATGTAAACCTTGGTTTCCGCTGTGGGGCAGAGCCGGTTGCAGGCCGCAGCATCGGCACTGTCGGAGCCGCTGCCGGTGCCAATCGGGAAGTAAAAGCCATCGCAGGTGCGCACGCAGTAGGTGACGCGTGTACCGGTCCCGAATGACGTGCGGGAGGGCGTCGGCAGGCTGTGCCGCACGGCCGCAGTTTCGCGCGTGACAGCCTTGGCGCGTCGGCGGGGTTCAACCTGCTCGAAGATCGGATCATTGGGGAGCACGCCTGAAAACGGCGCATAGGAGGCAACGAGCCGCGCACCAGGCTGCTGAGCTGCCGTGCGCCGCTGGGCAGGAGCCGCCTGCGTCGCGGGGAAAAAGATGCGTGGCGCATAATAGGCCACGGGATAAGCCGGGGAAGGAGCAGCACGCACAACAGGTGCGGGACGAGGCACGATGCTGCGTGTCTGCGAGCGCACGAAGGCGAGCACACCGGCATCATCATTGGCGCGGACCACCATGGTGCCGAAGGCCGACAGCCCGATCACGGCCGCCAGAGAGGCAACGCCGAATTGTCTCACCGAAGCGCTGAGTTTGGTCGTGACTTTCGAGGGTGCCGAAACACCAAGAAGCGCACGCGGGTCAACCCGCCGTGCCAGATGGTCGGACATCGAATACTCCCGATACAGTTGCCGCCGCATCTGAACTCTCTAACCGATTATTAAAGATGTGCGTTAGATGCAATCGAAATTAACGTGAATCAGAAAGGATTTGCGCCAACGCAAGGTTGGGGAGGACATGCTGAAGCCAGTGGGAACGGCGCATCGTCCGTCACCAGCGATAGCCATCTTGCATCGCAAGGCAACCTCGGCTAGTGCGAGCGTTCCATGCGCCGCAGGCGTGATGGGGGATCGTCTAACGGTAGGACCCCAGACTCTGACTCTGGTTGTCTAGGTTCGAATCCTAGTCCCCCAGCCAAAACGCCCTTCCGGGCTGTTTTGGTCGCTAGATTCTCAGCCATCCATTGAAATGACAGCGTTTTTTGTGCCTCTCCATGGGGCGCAAGCGCGCGAGGTCCATGACGAGGTCCCAATCGAGGTCCCATGCCGGGTCCTGGCGGGACTTCGGCGAGGGCCGATCAGGCGACGTGCCGGAACGATCCATGGTGACCTTCTCCATCCGGCGGCGGGCAGGCTTGTTTCTGTTTCGTACTCATGTTCCCATTTGTTTGCACGACCGATTCGCTCAGCGGGAGATCATTCGCTCTCTCCCTGTCCGGACCCGGATGGACGCGGACCGTGTCGGGCAAGTGCTGTCGCG
>JANNFV010000351.1:0-3283 GCA_031380285.1 Hyphomicrobiales bacterium
AGCCCTCGTCGCCTCGTGCGAGGTTCTGCAGGCGCAGGTCGCGGTCTGCCGGAAACGCGAGAGGATCACGCGTCAGGTCACCGACGGGCTGGCCATCCGCTGGCTCGGGGTTACGCTCGATCAGATTCTCTGCCGCGATGATATCCGTGACGCGCGGCATGCGTTCATCGGGATCGATCGGGGCGGTCGCGGGTGCTGCGGTTTCCCTTTCAGCCGCCAGAGCAAAATCCAGAAGCCGATGCGTGTAGTCAAAAGTGGGGCCAAGCACCTGCCCACCCGGCAGATCCTTGTAGGTCGCCGAGATGCGGCGCTGCACGGTCATCTCAGCTGTCTCCAGCGGTTCAGAAAAGCCGAAACGCGGCAGTGTCGTGCGATAGGCGCGCACCAGGAAAACCGCCTCGATCAAGTCACCACGCGCCTGCTTGATCGCGAGCGCGGCAAGCTCCCTGTCGTAAAGCGAGCCCTCCGTCATGACCCGGTCAACTGCGAGCGACAGCTGTTCGCTGATCTGGTCAATGCCGATATCTTCGACGGACCGGTCGCCGCGTCGCCTGTCCGCCAGCAGCCGATGGGCATTGGCGATGGCCCGCTCGCCCCCTTTCACCGCCACATACATCAGCGGCCATCCTCGACAATGCAGGTGCTGCGGGGAAGACCAACAATCGCATCCGATGTGGCGAAGATGATGTCTATGCCAAGCGGGAAGCTTGCACGGTTGGCTCGCCATTGCTCTTCGAAATCGCCCGGCAATCCGGCGACGCGCAGTTCAGTCGTCCTTGCTATGCCGGGTCCAGACAGGACCATGGCCGGACCATCCGTGAGGGTGTTCACAATCACGATGACTGTCGTGGAGCGGTCGGGATACTCGGGTGAACCCTGGGCAAAAGACGCAAGATTGAGATCGTCGTGGGAAAGATCGATCAGCGCGAAAGCCGCAGTCGCCGGGTTTGCCACCAGCATCGCATCGGTGTGGAAGCGCAGATAATCCCCGACACCTGTGGTCGCTGAAACGGATGATGCCAGAAACAGAGGCGTCTCATAATCGCAAAGCGCCAATGCGAGTGCGGCGGCTGCAGCCGGAAGCGGCGCATCCGTCAAGTGTTGCCCGGCCCGGCGCATGCGGCCCGGATTGGCAAGTGCTTCCATCGCCATGCGAAAGGTGTGCTGGCTGTCAAACACGGGCTCCTGAAAGCCAGCGGCGAGTGGGGATGCAACAGCGAAGCTCATGCGTCGGGGTCTCCCCGGACCAGCGTGAAGAAGTCGACTTTGGTGGCAGCAGTTTCTGCTCTTGCCAGCGTGACTTCGGCGGCCAGACGGCGGCGAATTGGACCGACGATCTCATTCTCGACCCGTTCTCTGTGCTCAACGTCCTGCCAGAGCGCATCGACAACGGCTGCCAGACGGGCAGCACCGAGCTGACGGCCAAGCCGCTGCCCATAACCGCGATAGCCACCGGGCAACTCTACAGTTGCCCTCGTCACCGTCGCTTCTCCAAGATTGAAAGCAGCCCCATCGCCGCCGATGCGGCCCCGCACCATGACAAGACCGATTTCCGGGGAGCGCAGATCCCGGATATCAAGGCTGGGCCAATGTCGTGCGATAGGCTCCCCAAGCTCTGGGAGTTCTGCCTTTGCGAGCGTTGCCATCACCGCACGGCGTGCAGTCGACGAAGCGGAATCGATATGTGCTTCGGGAGCTTTCATGCCTCAGCGATTGCCAAAGGCGTGTGACGCAGACGTGACAGGTTTCACGACGTGACTGTTCTCTGGCCGACGATCGCCAACCTTAGCCGCGATGACAGGAAGTCGATGATCCCCACGGTGACAAGGATCATCAGGATGACGAAAGCGACGTTGTCCCATTCATAGGTGCGGATCATCTCGGCGAGATAAAGGCCAATCCCGCCTGCACCCACAATGCCGATGATGGTGGCGGATCGGGTGTTTGACTCGAAATAATAGAGCACCTGACTGATCAGCACCGGCATCACCTGCGGCACGATGCCGAAGCGGATGGCGTGCAGCCGCGACCCGCCTGTCGAGATCACGCCTTCTCCCGACTTGCGGTCGATGGCCTCGATGGCTTCCGAATAAAGTTTCGAGAAAGCCCCGATATCGCTGGTCATGATGGCAAGCACGCCAGCGAAAGGTCCAAGACCGACCACGTTGATCCAGATCAGCGCCCAGATCAGCGTGTCGACACCGCGGACCGTGTCCGAAAAGCGCCGTGTCATGAACCGTACGACACTGTTCGCCATCGTATTGCGTGCCGCGAGAAATCCGAGCGGAAAGGCGAGCACTGCGGCTAGCAGCGTGCCAAGGAAAGCAATGGCAACTGTCTCTGCAAGCGCCCGAAGCAGCGCGACGAGTTGCGTGCCGGGGGTCGGAGGAATCATCAGTCCGAGAAACGTGCCGAGCTGTATGAGGCCCGCTCCCAGCCGCGCCAGCGAGAATTCCAGCCTGAACAGCGCGAAGATCGCAACGGCCAACATCAATCCAGCCACGGCGAACGGCATGAATTTTTCGCGCGCCGACCCACGGATGAGCACATCGTGTTTCAAGCGGATGGACGTCTGGTCCGGAAACATGCGCGAGGGCTTCATCGGCTATGCTCCATGGAGATGAGGCCATGCCGGATGCGTTCGGTGACGAGATCGATGACCATGACCGTGGCAATGATCAGGAGCAGGATGGCGGAAACGTCGGAGTAGTAAAACTTGCGGATGGCCGTGATCAGCTCCTGCCCGATCCCGCCCGCGCCGACAAAGCCCATGACGGACGCACCACGCACATTGATCTCGAACCGGAGCAGCGCGTAGCTGGCGAAATTCGGCAACACCTGCGGGACGACAGCGTAGCGGATGGCCTGCCAGCGCGTGGCACCCGCTGCGATTGCTCCCTCCACCGGCTTCATGTCGATGTTCTCGACGACTTCGGCGAACAACTTGCCGAGTGCACCTGCCGTATGGATCATGATGGCAAGGACACCTGGCACAGAGCCAAGACCAAAGGCCACGACGAAGATCAGCGCAAAGACGATTTCGGGAACCGTGCGGCAAAACTCGAGAAAACGCCGGGCGAAGAAACGCCGCGTCGGGTTGACAGCCAGGTTCACGGTGGCCGCGAAGCAAAGCAGGAATGCAGCAATCGCCCCAAACAACGTGCCGAGATACGCGATGAGCAGCGTATCGAACAGCTTGCCCGACCACTTGCGCAGCCCCCAGAACCATTCGCGGACGTCGGTGAACACATGGGCGCCCGTATCGAGGTAGAACAGGCGGCCG
>JANNFV010000399.1:0-3798 GCA_031380285.1 Hyphomicrobiales bacterium
TCCGGCCCTACGCCAGCATCGGCACAAACCTGCTGTTCTTCGAGAAGGGCGCGCCGACGCAGGACATCTGGTTCTACGAACACCGCGTGCCCGAAGGCCAGAAGGCCTATTCGATGACCAAGCCCATCCGCGTGGAGCACCTAAAGGGCTGCGTGGACTGGTGGGGCGGCGCGGCGCGCGAAGGTCGCGCGGAAACGCCGCAGGCCTGGCGCGTGACTGCCGACGAGGTGAAGTCGCGCGGCTACAACCTGGACATCAAGAACCCGCATGCGGTGGCAAACGACCACGGCGACCCGGAGCATCTGCTAGCGGCGTTGAGCGCGGCCGAGGCGGAGACGTTACGACTGCGGGAGCAGTTGAAGGCGATCTTGGCGGAAGCGCTGGCGCGATGAACGTACAGCAGCTATTCGCCTCTTTCGAAAGAATTGTGGATTCGCCCGATTCTGTTGCGAAGCTCCGGCGGCTTGTTCTCAGCCTTGCCGTCCGGGGCAAACTCTTGCCGCAAGACCCTTCGGACGAGCCTGCGATAGGTTTGTTGGGGGGCGAGCAGAGGCGCGATGCAGCTGCACGATACGGAGATGAGCAGCACAGCAGCCCGATGGGATGGATCGCTGTCCGCGCTGGCAGCTTGATCTCTCTGACGAAGGGGCGAAAGCCGGCACGCTTGAATCAGGAGGGCGCAGGACTCCCGTACCTTGACATCGCGGCACTTGAGGGCTCACGGGCACGACAGTTTTCCGACGACTCCAAGTGCCCTGTGGCTAGTGTTGGCGATCTGATCGTGGTCTGCGATGGCTCGCGGAGCGGCCTACTGCTGGAGGGCCGCACAGGTATCCTGGGATCGACACTCGCCATCCTGCGGTACTCCGGCTTCTGTCGAGACTACCTGCGCGTTCTGTTCAATGCACTCTATGAGGACCTGAACACTGCCAAGAAGGGAGCGGCCATTCCCCACCTGAACATTCCGCGGCTGCTCTCCAAGACACTTCAGCTTCCTCCGATCTCCGAGCAGCACCGCATCGTCGTCAAGGTCGATGAACTGATGGCGCTGTGCGACCGGCTGGAGGCCGCGCGGGCGGAACGCGAGGCGGCGCGCGACCGGCTGACCGCGGCGAGCCTGTCTCGCCTCAATACGCCAGATCTAGAGACCCTTCTCGACGACGCCCGCTTCGCGCTCGATGCTTTGTCGGCCCTCACGGTGCGACCGGATCAGATCAAACTGCTTCGGCAGGCCATCTTGAGTCTTGCGGTGCGCGGGAAGCTGGTTCGGCAAGAAGCGACTGATGAAGTGGCTTCAAAACTGCTTGAGCATATTGCAGTCGAAAACACGCGCTTGCGCGACGGCAAGGGCCTGCGCCCGCAAAAGCTGGCTCTGCCAGTCGCCAACCTCGAAAGCGATGTGACCCTTCCAGGATCTTGGCAAAGCGTGTACTTGCAGGACATTTCATATCAGATAACTGATGGCACTCATCTGACGCCAAGTTATACGGAATCGGGGCGACCATTTCTGTCCGCGCAGAATGTGAAGCCGTTCAAATTCATGCCAGCGCGTCATCGCTTCGTCTCGCAAGAGCATTTCGACGCATACCGAGCGAATCGTCGTCCGGAACGTGGCGATGTCTTGATGACGCGAGTCGGCGCCGGCATTGGAGAAGCCGCGGTCCTCGACTCAGACTTGGAATTTGCTTTTTATGTGAGCCTCTGCCTGATCAAGATTCCGACCGAGTTGGTCTCCCCAGATTACCTCGCGCTTTGGCTCAATAGCCCGGACGGCAGGGAGAGTTCAAGGCTTCGGACCTACGGCAAGGAAGCCTCGCAGGGCAATTTGAATCTTGGGTTGATTCGAACATTCAAGGTGCCACTCCCACCTACCGCGGAGCAGATCCGTATCGTCGAGCAGGTGAATAGACTGTGGTCAATTTGCGATGGTATTGAAGCATCGCTCTCAGCACGCGATAACTGCCGCACTCAACTGCTGGAAGCTGTTCTTCACGACGCCCTTGAATCCGCCGAGGTGTTGGAAGAAGCCGCATGAGCCTACGTCTGGTGGATTCGGCCTGGAACACAGAGCTGACCGATGCCCTGCGCACCGACTCCAGCGCCCTGCGCATCATCAGCCCCTTCGTCAAGCTCCGCGCGCTGGAATGCCTGCTGACGCTGAGCCCCCAGTCCCTCTGCGTCATCACCCGCTACAACCTCGACGACTTCGCCTCGGGTGTCAGCGACATCGCGGCGCTGCGCCGTGTGCTGGCGGCCGGCGGCTGGGTGCGAGGCATCCGCGGCCTGCATGCCAAGGTCTACCCCATGTCGCGGGTGCCAGACTTGATTGCCGGCAAGCTGCCGGCGCATGCCTGACCGCAGCCTGCGCCCGCTTGATGGGGATGGTCGCGCCGTTGTGCAGCTGCAATGTGCAGTTCATGGCATGCCCCCCGAGGTGTGGCCGGCGTAGGGCACGCCGGGGCCGATGCGGGAGTTCCGGGCGGTGCGGTCCGGTCGGCGCCAGTCGACCCGTGCCGGCAGCAGGCCCAGCGCGTAGACCACAGCCTAGAGCGGCGCTGCGTGCAGGACGCACCGCGCGAGTTCGCAATGACGAGCTTGCTTCCACGAAAGCCCAAGGCCACAGCCGGCGGCTACCATCCCGCCCATGCTTGGCCTGCCACTCGGAGACGTTGAACCAGCCAATGGCCGCGCGCTGGCCGCTGCCTACCCATGGCTTACCAAGGGCGGAAAAGCTGCGCGACGGCGGCATGATCGCCCCGGCGCTGCCGTGGTGGCCGGATGCGGCAAACGATCCTCAGTGGATCGAGCACTGGCCGATTGCGCCCGATCTCGCGGATACGCACGTTTCCGAACACCGCACACAGGGATTGACATGTCCACGGCGTCATATCATGCTTGGTATGATCTGTGATTAGTGTCCACAACGAAGCCACTGCTGATTTGCGCGCCATCGCTGCAAGCAACCCGGCAGATGCAGCCATGCTGTTGGCGTTCATTCAGCAGATGAGGGCCGATCCCGCATTGCAAGCAAGACTGTTGGAGAGGGAGTGGGGTGAAGATCGTTCTGGCCCACTTGGCGTGAAGGAGTGGGTCAGCATTCGTAGGCAGACCCGAGGGAAGCCCATTTCGCGCCTCAGGGCTTGGGATCTGGAGGCTCAAGGCCTCAACTACCGCCTGCTTTCGATCTACAACTGGCCGAATCGGTCACACACGATCCTAGCTGTCGTGGCACGAGGAACCTTTGACTATGATGACCTTATCGATCCCACGCGCCTCCGGGTTCTCGCCTGCGTCCGGCGAGATTTCCCCAACGCTTAAGCGCTTCCAGATGGTTCGTGCGGAGGGGGGCATGCTTGATGTGCTCGTGGAGGGATTGGCTACGGCCTCCGCGGCCACTACCAAAGCGACGGTGTATAGGATTTGCGAAGGTGCTTCTCTTGCCCCGGCTCAATCCAACACATCGGACTTTGACGCGCTCTTGGCTGAGGTAGAAGCTGCACCTGAGATGGCAGCGCACATGGTGGAAGGGCGCCGATGGGTCGGCCGATCTTTCTATTCAGACTCAGTAACCTTGAGTAGTCTGCGCTTAGCTGCGGGGCTGTCCCAAGGGCAATTGGCGAAGCTGTGCGGTGTCGAACAACCCCACATATCGCGTTACGAGTCCGCGCGGCACGTGCCGAGCCTACCAACCGCACACACTTTAGCGAAGCATTTAGGTGTCGGCCTAGATGAGTTTTTCGCGGCTTGGGAGAACACGCAGGCTGCTGCCCAGGCCGCTGCGGGGCTTGCCGCATCCAT